>JAPLTR010000186.1 GCA_026398065.1 Verrucomicrobiota bacterium
CGGTAGAGGTTCATGAGGTGTTGCGAGCTAGGCTTTCGTCTGGTTTGGAAGAGCGACCCGGAATACCGCCGAGTGACAGTGTTGTGCTCGATAAGTATGAGAGGATGGTAGATGCGACGCGCCTTGCGGGGAGAATGCAGGAGGCGTTCGGTTGGTATTGGGTAGGAATGGGCAATTATAGCAATTTGCGCCATCGTCTTGGGCAGATTCATCGCGGATTTCGTTTGCTGAGTGCCTTCGTTCTAGGTGGTGGCAAAAGAAATGTAATGCCGGGAATTACGGAGCGGGATCAGAGTGCGCTTCTTTGTGACTTGGGGCTTTTCTCGTTGGAGCTTGGAGAGCTTCGGTTTTCGCTTGAGTGTATTGAGGCCTCGATGTTGATTGATCGGCGGCTTGGAGATCAGGTAAACGATGCTCGGGGTTGTGCGAATGTGTCAGGCGTATTTGTTCGTATGGGCGAACTTGCAAGAGCCGCCACGGCGGCTGAGGAAGCCGTGGGGATCTCCTTGAAGATGTTGCGCCCGGTCTCCAGTACTCATTTTCTGTCGGCGAGGCGGAGATTTTGTGGCGTTTAGGTTCGTGTGATCAGGCTCGGTCCCTGTGCTACGAGAGCATTGGGTTGTGCCTGCGACATGATTGGTCGTACGAAAACGCGAAGAACTTTGCGCGACTCGGACGCATCGAAGTGTCCCGCGACCCACTGGAAGCTCGACGATGCCTCACCGTCGCCCACGACTGGGTGCGCAAGAGCGGTGACGTTGACCTCGCCCTCCGCGCCCACCTGCTCGCCTCCGAGCTCGCCCTCGCCACCAACGACCTCGACGCCGCCCTCCACGAGGCCGCCGAGGGCCGCGCCCTCGCCGACGCCCACTCCTTCGGCCTCCACGCCCCCAGAGTGCGGCTACGCCTGGGGCGAGGCCGACGCCCTCCACGTCTCCGGTCAGGCCCTTCGCGCCCTCGGCCGCCACGCCGCCGCGCGCGCCCGCTTCCGGGACGCCGCCGACCTCCGCGCCCGCATCGAACACCCCGGCGCCGCCGAGTCACTCGCCTTCGCCACCGAGCTCACCGAGACCACTCCACTCCCAGAGGACCCGATGACGATCTTCTCGCCCGCGCAGGCCCTTCAGTTCCAGTCCGCGATCCTCAGCGCGTTTCCCAGCGTGTCCTCGCTCGAACAGGCCGTGTACTTCGGCCTCGGCGCGCGGCTCGCTGCCATCGTCGACCCCGGCTCGCTCACGACGCAGGTCCACTCGCTGCTCAAGTGGGCCGCGGCCGAGGGCCGCGAGCGCGAGCTGCTCACCGCGCTCCGCGCCGCCAACAAGGGCAACCCCGAGCTCCGCGCCTTCGAGGACTCGGTCAACGCTTCGCCCCCCGTCCTGGCGCCCGTCAGCCCCACTCCGCCGCCGGTGATCGCGCCGTCGCCCGACGTCTCTCCCGTCGCCTCACCGCGCATGGCCACGCCGTGGTTTCGCCAGCTCCCCATCGACTGGACCCGCCCCGAACCGAGGAGCGTTCGCGAGGCCCTCCTGGCGGCCTACTCGTCCAACCCGGAGTTGCTCGCGCTGGCCAAGAGCGCCGGACTCAAGGTCTCTTCCTTGAAGCACCAGATGTCGGCGCCCGCGCTCCTCGTCGACGAAATGCTCGAACGGGCCCGCGTCGCCGACCGGCTCGAACAGCTCCTCGTCGAGGTCTTCCTCAACGACGAGGCCGCCGCCGTCCACGCGGTGCTCCGCGACACCCTCCGCGGATGGGAGGCCGTCTTCCACGCCGCCGCCGTCCGTCGCCTCCCCTCGCTCGACGTGCTCTCCCGCATCGCC
>JAPLTR010000708.1 GCA_026398065.1 Verrucomicrobiota bacterium
CTGCAAGACGACGATGGTGGGGCCCGCGAGGGGCGGGATCTTGCCCGGGATCATGCGGCCCTGGCTGTCCACGGGAACCTTGACGACCCGGTTGCGGCCAAGGCCGAGGACGCCGAGGGACTTGGTGACAGAAGGATGCACCTCGGCGCCCACGACGACGGTGATGGGCGGTGCGCCGAACAGGCCGTCGGATTCGACGTTCCAACCCGCGCGGGCGAGCAGGCTGTGGCGCGCGGCGGCGAGGGCGCAGAGGTTGGCGACGGTGGCGCCGGTGACGAAGGCCGCGCCGCAGGTGGGCGGGAGGCGGAGGACGTCGAGCAACCAGCGGAGGGCGACCTGTTCGATGACGGCGACGCCCGGGGTGGCGCGGTAGAGCACGGCATTCTGGTCCCAGGCGCCGGCGAGGTAGTTTGCAGCGAGCGCGGCCGGCAGGGAGCCGCCGATCACGAAGCCGAAGAAGCGCGGGCCGGCCATGCCCGAAGTCGCGGGCGAACCGATTTCGTCAAGGACGCGCAGGGTCTCGGCGGGGGCGCAGGGTTTCTCGGGCAGGGCCTCCTCAAAACCCTTGAGGGCGGCGATGGCGCCCGGCGTGGGGGCGACGGAGCGGGTTTCCAGATCGGCGAGGTAACGGGCTGCGCGGGATGAGGCGTCGGAGAGCAGGTCTTTCATGGCGAGGGGGCGGGAGGCGAGGGGACCATGCGGGGAGGGCCGGACGGGAGCAATGCCGGGCCACGTGTGACGGTCGGATGGGTTGCATGCTGTGTGCGGAGCAACATTTTCAGTGGGGCGACGTCAGGCCGGACCGGGCGAAGCCGACCCCGCCGTATCCCTTTCGATCCCTCCCGTTCACTTCCACCATGAAGCAGTCCTTTCACACCCAGTCCCCGGCACCGGCCGGCGGTGCGGCCGTGCCGGGCCGGCAGCGACGGCGTACGAAACGCGAAGGGCTGCTCCACGGGTCGCCGGGGATCGACGCGCTGCTGTTGCGGCTGCATGCGGCCAACGACATCCCCGCGTTCTGGGCGGCGCTGCAGGAGCTGTTGCGGCAGACGACGCCGCACGACGCGCTGATCGTGTACCTGAATTTTTTGGACTTCGAGACTTCGTGGCAGGCGACAGAGATCCTCGCGACCCCGAACGCCCAGCGGCCCACGAAATGGTTTCAGAACCGGCGGCAGGTGGACATGACGCCGCAGTTTGTGCTCTCCCAGCCGAAGAAGCTCAAAATCTACCGGTTGTCGGACGTGGTACCGGACCGGAGCGAGCTGCGGCGGTCGGCCTTTTTCAAGGAGTTCCTCGAACCGTTCGGCTGGCACCACCTCGCGGTGGCGCTGTACTGGCGGGGCGACCGGGTGGGCTCGCAGATCGCGATCCGGCGCACGGCCAAGCAGGGTGATTTCACCGCCCAGGAGATCGCGTTCCTCGAGGCGGTGTATCCACACATCGAGACCGTGCTCAACCGGCTCCTCGCCTACGAGGAGGAGCGCGCGCGGCGGCGCTGGCTGGAGGCCTTCAACCACCACCTGCCGTTTGCGCTGCTGTTTCTCAACTGGGAGATGAAGTCGCTCTACGTGAACCAGGCGGGGCTGGAGCAGTGTGCGCTGTGGAATTTCGGGCCGGCGAAGGCGCGGGCCTACCAGCCGCGCGCGGTGTTTGCGCCGCCGGCGGAGGTGTCGAAAGCCTGCGCCGCGCTCAAGGCCGAGTGGCTGGAGCACCAGTCGATGGGCCAGCCCCACCCGGGGGGAGCGACGAAGGTGAACCACCCCACGCAGGCCGGCCTCACCGCGACGATCCGGCTCCATATCGAGGAGCATGTGCGCACGGCCTATCCCGGCTTCATCGTGTACCTGGAAAACCAGACGAGCGTCCCCGCGATGGACCGGCTCCCCGCCCATTCCTTGCTCGGCCAGCTCACGGTGGCGGAACGCGAGATCGCCCGCCAGGTGACCGAGGGCCTCGACAACGAGGAGATCGCGCGCCGCCTGCGCAAGAGCGTGAAGACGGTGAAGGGCCAGCTCACCTCGATCTTCAAGAAACTTGGCGTGAACGGGCGCAACCAGCTGATGGCGCGGCTGCGGTAGCGCGGGGGCGCGCGGTGCGAGACTGCATGGCGTGATTGGGACCTTGGTCCCATGTCGTTAAGTATAGTTTCCTGCTAAAGTGAGGGTGCCCCTCACCCTGCGTGTGTCACCGCGCGTCCCGTTTGCCCCTCGATGATCCCTGCCCTGTTTCGCCTTACCTCGCGTCGCGTCTGTCTGTGGACCGCGGTCGCGCTGTTGTCAGGAGGCGGGGCCGTCGCCGCGGAGCCGACGGACGGAGGCCGCAGGGTGTTTGAGGTGAACGACCACGAGGTCCTGCACCCGGTGACGTCCGGGCGCGTGCAGCTCTCGGGGGCGCTGGAGGTGAAGTTCACTGGTCGGGTGGAGCCGCATGAGAACTCGGTCTTCTCGTTTTATGGTCCGGGGGTGGAATCGCTCGTCGGAAAATTTGACCGGGTGATCGTGCCGGAAGGCTGGCTCTACGATCTCAGCTACGACGAACCGGCGCGCACGGTCACGATGCGCAACCTGCGGCCCGCTCATGCGCCGGCGTTTCCGGGAGCGGAGGGGTTCGGGAAGTTTACGGTGGGCGGCCGCGGCGGGCGCGTGATCGAGGTGACGAATCTCAACGACAATGGGCCCGGGAGCCTGCGCGCCGCGGTGATGGCGACGGGACCGCGGACGGTGGTGTTTCGCGTGTCGGGCACGATCGCGCTGGAGTCGGAGCTGAAATTCAGGACTCCCTACATCACCATCGCGGGCCAGACGGCTCCGGGCGACGGGATCTGCATCAAGAACTACCAGGTCAATTTCGACACCTCGCAGGTGATCATGCGCTACCTGCGTTTCCGGCCGGGCGACGAGAAGGGCAAGGAGCAGGACGGGTTTGGCGGGCAGGGTGATCACATCGTGATCGACCACTGCACGGCGAGCTGGGGCGTGGACGAGACGTTTTCGATCAACAAGGGCGCCAATCTCACGGTGCAATGGTGCCTGGTGAGCGAGAGCCTCACGCGTTCGTTGCACAAGAAAGGCTCGCACGGCTACGGCGGCCTCTGGGGCGGACCCGGCGGGACCTGGCACCACAACATCCTCGCGCACCACTCCAGCCGCAATCCGCGCGCGTCCGGCAACGCCGATTCCGGCCTGATGGACTACCGCAACAACGTGATCTACAACTGGGGTTTCAACAGCGCCTACGGCGGCGAACTCTGGCCGCGCAACTGGATCAACAACTACTACAAGTCTGGCCCGGCCACGGACGACAAGGTGCGGCACCGGATCTTTCTCCAAAAGGACCCGCGTGGCAAAATGTATGCGGCGGGCAACTACGTCGTGGGTTTCCCCGCGATTACGGCGGATAACTGGAAAGGTGGCATCGATTTCGCGCCGGACGGCGAGGCGACCGAGCAGACTCTGCGAGCGATGCAACCTTTCGTCGTCGCACCGGTGGAAACCCAGTCGGCGGCGGTGGCTTATGAGCGCGTGCTGGCGCAGGCCGGGGCCTCGCTCGTCCGCGACGCCGTGGACCGCCGCGTGATCGAGGAGATCCGCACGGGCACAGCGAAGTATGGCGCGAGCTACAAAGGCGGTGGCAAAGGGCTGATCGATTCCCAGAAGGAGGTGGGCGGCTGGCCCGAACTGCGGTCGTTGCCCGCCCCGGTGGACACCGATCACGACGGCATCCCCGACGACTGGGAGAAGGCGCATGGCCTCAATCCAGCCGATGCGACGGATGGCCCGCGCGCGACGACGCCCGGTGGCTACACGAATCTCGAACTCTACCTCAACGCCCTCGTTCCCAACCCCCAGAAATCATCATGAACTTCACTCGCAGACAGTTTATCGGCGCCGGTGCCTCGGCGGTCATCGTCGCCGGCATGAAGGCCCAGGGCCGCGTCTTCGGCGCCAACGACCGCATCCGCGTCTGCACGATCGGCTTTCACGGCCAGGGCGGCAGCCATATCAAGGACCTCCTCGCGATGAAGAACGACGTCGAATATGTTGCGCTCTGCGACGTCGATTCCGAGGTGCTGGCCAAGGGCGCCGACACCGTATCCAAGGCGCAGGGCAAGGCCCCCAAGCTCTACAAGGACATGCGTGAGGTGTTTCAGGACAAGGACGTCGACGCCGTCACGATCGCGACGCCGAACCACTGGCACTCGCTGGCGGCGGTCTGGGCCTGTCAGGCCGGGAAGGATGTGTACGTCGAGAAACCGATCTCGCACAATATCTATGAGGGCCGGCAAGTCGTGGCGGCGGCGGCGAAGTTCAAGCGCATCGTGCAGCACGGCACGCAGAGCCGTTCCAACGGCATGCTGATCCGGGACATGCAGCTCATCCACGACGGCTTCATCGGGAAAATCGTCGAGTCGCGGGGCTACGTTTACAAGAATGGCAACCGCGGGTCGATCGGCCATGGCAAGCCCGGCCCGGTGCCGGCCAATCTCGACTGGTCGCTCTGGCAGGGGCCGGCCAAGGAGCGCGAGTTCATGATCAACACCGACCGGAAAAAGCCCGGTCTCTACGTGCACTACGACTGGCACTACTTCTGGGACTTCGGCAACGGCGAGATCGGCAACCAGGGGGTGCATGAGATGGACATCGCGGTGTGGGGCCACAATCGCGGCCTGCCGACGAGTGTGCACAGCGCGGGCGGACGCTTCGGGCTCGACGACGACGGGCAGGCGCCGAACACGCAGGCGACGACGTTTGCATACGCGGACGGCACGATCCTGACCTTCGAGGTGCGCAACCTCGGCTCCTTCGAGGAGGCGG
>JAPLTR010000362.1 GCA_026398065.1 Verrucomicrobiota bacterium
CGACGGACCGGGCCAGATTTGCGATTAAACGCCCCGCGATCTCGGTCGCGGAGCGGTTGTAATCGGTCAGGGCACAGGCGGTGGACATGCAGTTACAACACGCACCCGCGGGAAAAGTTACAGGCAACTTTGACGAACGGCGCCCGGGATGGATGAACGGGGCGGCCGGACTGCGGCGAAACCGCCAATATGACACAGGACCGGCCGGCCATAGTGTCATAAAAGGCGGTGAAGGCCGCGGGCCGGGAGGTCGGATGTAGTCGGATCTGGTTGGATTTACTTGGATTTGGTTGGATGAGGTCGGATTTGGCCGGATCTGGTCGGATGAGACGGGGTCGGGCATGGGTCGGATCCGATAGGCGCGGCCGCCGATCGAGCGGGGCGGACCGACAAAAATCCTGACTGGCAACGCCACAGAATAGCGCGCTGAGACCAGGCTGGTCCGCCGCCCCATCTGCCATCCGGGTGCATCGGCGGACTCGGCGGGGGCTTGGAGGTGGTTGGATTTACTTGGATTTGGTCGGATTTGATCGGATGTGGTCGGATTGGGCCGGACGAACCGGAGGGAGGAGCTGATCTCACGAAGGGTGGATCTGCGCCGATTGAATCCCCTACAAGGCCGGGGAAGCTCGAAGGACGCGGCGAACGCATCGGCGCCATCTCGGCGCGGAGCGCACGGGGGCGCATCGCATATTCTCCAGATCGCTCCGCGTGCTCCGCGTTTCCAAGCCTTGGGGTCGCCCGCTCGGACGAAAGCGGGTGATGGAGAGGTTGGATGAGGTTGGATTTGGCGCGATTTACTTGGATCTGGTCGGATTTGACCGGATGGAGCCGCCACTAGGGAGGCCGCGGACGTCGTCGCGCCGGGCCGGCAAAGGAAGCCCCCGACCTCTCGCGCCACCCGGGCACGCCCGCCCCCGCGGCACGCAGCCGCGCCGCGCAAAGGAGGGCATCCGAGGCGATCGGGGTTCATGGGCGTTTTCGAAGGTGAAGACCTGCCCAGTATCTCATTTTTCCTCAATAAATCAATATTAATGTTGTTTTTTTGAACATTCGACCGCCCTGCCGATGCTCGTCCCGCAAGATCCACCTCCCCTCGCATTTCGGCGTCGGCCCCAGCCGCGGGGCCACGTCCGCAGTGCCCGCCGTACAGCCGGTCGCGAAATCGTTCGCGAGCTGGCAGGTCGCGCCCGTCTCACGGCTGGACGACACGGCCCGGCGGGGGCTATCAACCGGCGGGACATTCCCCGGAACCACCATGAAACCCATCGCAGGCTACCACCTGATCACCCCGGGCGACCTCGCCTGGCGTCCGTCCAACCTCATGCGCATCCCCAACGCGGACTACCTTGAGCGCACCGGGAGCGAAAACCTCGGCGCGCGCCTGTGGCGGCTGCCGCCGAAGAGCGCCAACACCCTGCACAAGCACGTGCGCGCGGAGGAATTCTACTTCGTGCTCGAGGGCACCGGCCGCCTGCGCGTCGGCGACGAGACCCTGACCGTGCCCAAATACGGCGGCGTCCTCGTCGGCCCGGACCTGGTGCGCCAGATCTTCAACGACACCGAGGCCGAGGTGCTGTGGCTGATCGTCGGCGCGCCCGAGGCGGAGCTCGAACCCCACGAGAAGGGCAATATGAGCCTGTTCTACCCCTCCGACCCGACGCAGTTGCCGCCGGAGCTGAAGGGTGTGGCGTGGCCGCCGAAGGTTTGATCAAACCGGCCTCCTGCTCCAACTCGTGCCCGTCCCATGAACGAAACTGTCGCAACAATCCGCAGCACCGCGATCCAAAACGAACAGACGAACAAGATGCGCGCCCAGCCGGACGACCAGCGCAAGCGCGACCGTGCTAAACGGTAGCCGCTATCGGGAACGCATCGCGCAAGCGCGGCCAGCTTCCGACCACTCGACCCAGTCGCCGACTCGTGGTCAGTCGCCTCCCGAAAAAATTAACACGAAGGGCGATGACAGTACTGCCCCTGCCGCAGGCGCCGCGCGCTACAGCGCCGCGGAACCGCGGTCTTCTCGGGTATTCAATACGAAGAGATAAAATCAGCCTGGATACGCGTGGAGCCGGAACCTTGAGCCAAGGGTGAAGCGGATGATTCTAAAGCCCGGGACCGGAGGCCGCCCGGAACCCTCCAGCCCGCGCCATCAAAACCCAGTGACACTATTTCTCGCTCCTATTCCAACCACGCGCCGAGCATAAACGGGGAGACACGCGTATGTCACTGCCCGTCGTGTTTGTGAAGAGAGGCCAAGAAACGGAAGCCCAGATGAGATTTCGCGAAGAGTGCGCGAGAGCCGGCCAATGGAAGACGCATCACCTGCAACCGGGCCCCTATGCCGGCTTGACTTTCGTTATATATTTATTGAAGGGATTCCAGTCGGTGCCGCTGCACTGTATTTCCGCCCCAGGCCCCGCAAAATCTAGATCGTTCGTGATCCTCGCCATACCACTGAGTCCAGGGAATCACGGCAAAAGCCCCAGACCATACTCCAGCATAATTCTCCAACGCCCAATCACGGCACAGCGTTATACCTAAATAAATCCATGCAATCGACCGTCTACAGCGATATCCTTCAGCAAATCGACAACGGCTATGCCTCCCTCTTCTTGGGCGCAGGAAGCACGCGAAACTGCCGCCTAGGCGACACGCCACGCGGGCTTACGGGCGACGAACTGGCAAAGGAAATCCTAAGAGAACTGAATGGAGGCACCCATCCAGGCTTCACGGGGATCAGCCTTATGCAGGCCAGCGAGTTTTATGTCAGCAATCACGCGGCTGCGCGAAGCGGACTTGATCGCATGCTCCAGAAGCGACTGGCCGACTTGCGTCCAACCGTCGGCCACTATCTGTCCACCGCCTTCCCGTGGAGAGCCATCGTGACAACGAACTACAACCGTGTTACGGAGGATGCCTGGGCGGAAGCGCATGCGTCCGGCTATTCCGCCAACGAGATAATCTCCATCAAAACAGACGCAGATATAGCCCAACATCAGGGAGATACGAAAAGAATCCGGCTCTACAAACCACATGGATGCATCACGACCTATAATTTGCGAGACCACCGGATGGTTCTCACATCCTCGGACTACTTTGAGTCCGAACGCATTAGGGGCAAAATCTTTGAGGCGATCCGATCCGTCGCCTCCGACTGCTCAACCATCTTTGCCGGCTACAGTCTATCCGACTACACCTTTAAGAACATATTTTTCAGATTGTACCAAGAGCTTGGGCAATGGGCCAGCAGATCGTATGCGATCACGCCAATAGACAATCCAACCCTGGAGACTTGGATGGCGAGATCCATGGACGAGAACTTCAAGACTCGCGTGCTGAACGAGACCTTCGACACCTTCATGATCCGACTCACACTCGCGCGCGGGAAAATTCCGGCAGGGCTAAAGCGAAAAACCAAGGAAATGTGGCCAATGGTGATACAGGACCACCCCAAGACACTCGACGAAATTCCCTTGGAAGCACTCCTGAATCTGCCCGAATACTAAACAGACCAATTACTACGGTATCAACGATACGGCGATCGTCGTCGTGCGGCAAGGAAGAGCAACGTCACTACCCGCTAAGCTCCCTGCGGAAATACTGGGGCCCAGTACGCGCCCTTTCCGCCCTGCATCATCTGCGGAAGGACAGCAGTAGGCGAGTAGCCTAGAGCGGCTAAAAAAAAAGGCGCGCCGTGGTTGGCGCGCCTTTGCTGTTATCCCGGGAGCAAACGCGGGCTGGCGGCCCGCGCTCCCGGTCAGAACTTCGTCGTCAGGCGCACGTAGTACGTGCGCCCGCGCGTGTCGGCGACGGACGGATCGAAACCGTAGGTGCCGCCCGTGCCGCGGTTGAAGAACGGCGCGGACTCGTCGAGGACGTTGCGCACGCCCACCGTCGCGAAGTACCGCTTCGACACCGCCCAGGTGGTCTGCACGTCGAAGGTCGAGTACGCGTCCACCGGATAGTCGGTCGCCGCGGCGGCGCCGGCGCTCGAGGAGTAGCGGCCGATATAGTTGTGTTGCACGCCCACGCCGTAGTCGCGCCAGGTCCAGAAGACGGAGCTGATCACGCGCCACTTCGGGAGCGCGCCGTCGTCGGTGCCGACGCCTCCCGCGTAGTCGTAGCTCGCGGAAATCGGTGTCGCGCGGTTCAGGTAGCGCTCGAGGAAGGTCGCCGACGAAGTGAGGTTGAACGTGCCGGCGTTGGCCGTCTTGAGGACGTACTTGCCCTCGAGGTCGTAGCCCTGGACCTCCGTGTCGGCGAGGTTCTGAAGACCATTGAAGATGCTGAGGATGCGGCCGCTGTTGGGCACGCCGGGCAGCGCGGTCGAGGTCTCGCGCGTGATGATCACGCCGGGGAACTGGCCGGGGTTGTCGAGCGCGGTCTGGGTGGCGACGGTCGCGACCTGGTTGGTGTACCTGATCTTGAAGAAGTCGGCCGAGAGCGTGAGGCCCTTCACCTGGCGCGGCTCGTAAACGAAGCCGGCGGAGTACGACTTGGACTCCTCGGGCTTGAGGTTGGGATTGCCGCCGCCCGTCTGCGGATACTGGAAGCTGTTGTCCTCGGGGGCGCGGGTGACGTTGTAGCGCGTGGTGTCGCGCACGGTCGGGAAGCCGCGCGAGGCCGACTGGTAGAGCTGCTGGAGCGACGGGGCGCGGAAGCCCTCGGAATAGGTCGTGCGCACGACGAGGTCCTTCAGGGGGCGGACGACGATGCCGGCCTTCGGCTTCGTGGTCGTGCCGAAGTCGCTGTAGTCCTCAAAGCGGCCGGCGAGCTGGATCTCCACCTGCTTGATCACCGGCACGGAGAGCTCGGCGAAGAGCGACCAGACGCGGCGGCTGCCGGGATTGTACGCCGCCGAGGCGCCGCCGGCGATCTCGCCGCGGGCCGAGGCGCCGTCCTGCTGCACGTCGTATTTCTCCGCCACGCGGGAGCCGCCGACCGCGAGGCCGAGGTCGCCGCCGGGGAGCGTGAGGAGGCTGCCGCTGATCTTGGCGTCGAGGGTGTCGGCGGAGATCTTCGAGTCCTGGATGGGCGCGACGCGCAAGGCGTCGATGGTGGCGGCATTCTGGACCTTGCCGACGGCGAAGGGGTTCAGCACGGTGGCGGGGTTCGGATCGTTGATCGCGGCCTGGACGGCGGCGGTCGAGGTGAAGTTCTTCCCGACCTGCACGTAGTGGGACTTGGTGCGCATGGCCCCGGTGTCCCAGGACCATTTGTCGAAGACGGTGCCCTTGGCGCCGAGGAGATAGCGCGTGGTGTCCGTCTCCTGCTGATACGTCCGCGGCCCGAGCTGGGTCAGGCGGTAGTCGAGCACGAGGGCCTCGCCGAACGGGTTGAACGGGTGGGTCGCCGGGACGATCACCTGCGGCGTGCTCTGCGTCGTGACGGGGGTGGACGCGAGGAGCTCGGTGCCCTTGACGTTGCTGAAGGTGAGTTCGCCGTAGAGCTCGATCTGCGGCGCGACGTCATAGCCGAAGTTGGCCGTGGTGGCGGTGCGCTCGGTGCCGGGCACGAGCTGGACCTCGGGCGCGAAGTCGTAGCGCGGGGCGCTGGCGTTGCCGACCGTGCCGGCCGCGATGAACTCGGCGATGGTCGGGCGGCCGTTAACGGCCTGCGTGGTCGGAATGACCCAGCGGCCGTTGGCGGGCTTCGTGGCGGTCGCGGTCGCGGCGCTGGCGGCGCGATAGGGGCTGGAGCCGGTGGCGTTGACGATCACGACGGCGCCGGGATTGCCGGTGGTCGAACGGCCGTCGGCGCCGCCGCGGAAGCGCTGGTCGGCGGTGCGCTGGTTGTCGCGGTCGACGTTCATCAGCTCGTTGCGGTCAAAGTAGTCGAACGAGATCAGGCCGCGGAACTTCCCGCTGGCGCCGCCGGCGAGCACGTTGAGCGATTTCTCGCCGACGTCGCTGTCGAAGGTGTTGCCGTAGCCGACGGTGACCTGCGTGCCGGTATAGTCCTTCTTCAGGACGAAGTTCACCACGCCCGCGATGGCATCGGAGCCGTAGATCGCGGAGGCGCCGTCCTTCAGGATGTCGACGCGCTCGACCGCGCCGATCGGGATGGCGTGGAGGTTGACGATGGGCGCCGTCGTGGGAAACGCGTCGGAGGCGACGCGGCGGCCGTTGACGAGGACGAGGGTGGCGTTGCCGCCGAGGCCGCGGAGGTTGATCGCGGCGTTGGAGCGCGGGGGGTTGGAGCGCGTCTCGTTGATGACCTGGGCGAAATTGCCCGGGACCTTCTTCAGCAGCTCGAAGACGGTGGCGGCGCCGGAGCGCTCGATGTCCACGCGGTTGAGCACGATGATGGGCGACGGGCCCTCGAAATCGACGCGCTTGATGTTGGAGCCGGTGACCTCGAAGGGTTCGAGCTTCGTGGCGGTCTCGACGCCCGCGGAGGTTTGCGCGAAGACCGGGGCGGCGGCCAGGGCGAGCGCGGTGCCGAGCAGCGGCAGGGTGCGCAACAGGCTCCCGCGGGGGGAGCGATGGGTGTGGTTCATGGTAGGTTAGTGTGGTTGCAAGAAGACCAACCGGCCGCGCCGTGTGACCGGCCCGGAGCTGTTTCTTTGTCGGACAACAACCCGGCTGCGACCGCCGCGCTCAACGCCATTGCGACCAGCGGCGCGTCCGGCGCGACGAGCGGGCGGGCCGCCACGACCAAAATATGCCTCGTGGCGGCGTCCAACGGCGGCCCGTTGCGACCAATCGCGGGCGGCGCGCGCCGAATTTCCGGACCACGTTACAGGGATGTCACGACGCGGCGGATACAGTTTCTCGTGGTGGGAAACCTTCTCGTTCCCCGTCCTCGCCGCTGCTTCTGGCCCCGGAAGAGAGGCCGCAAACAAGGGCGAGGCGCAGGGAACGGTAAAGCTGCTGCCGTGTCAGCCCGAGATCGCAGTTGCCGCGGGCGCCGTGCTGACGTCGGAGTAGCGGCCGGCGCGGGCGGCGGGCCAGTCGATCGGGAAAAGGCGTGCGCTGCCCACCGCGGGGCCCTGCAGCTCGCGGGCGAGCTTCAGCGCGTCGCCGGCCACCGTCGTCGGAAAGGCGAAGCGCTTGCCCGCCTGGGCCGAGTCGATCACCTCGACGCGCCCCGCCGCCTCGTAGGCCAGCACCGTGTGGCCCTGCTGGCCGTTGCGGGTGTTGATGTAGTAGGAGAGCAGCTGCGGGCGCAGGGCCTCGCCGCCGCGGAGCAGCCGGTCGCGCAGCGCCACGACGCTCTCGATGAAGCAGCCGTTGCGCAGTTCGCCGCCGGCCACGGAGCGCTCGGTGCGCGTGTCGTTCTCGACGCGGATCACCTGGGACCAGACCTCGGGCCCGAGGAGGGCCTGCGCGCGGCGCGCCTGCTCGAGGGACTTGTCGCCGGCGGCGGCGAAGAGGGTGACGGAGAGGAAAAGGGCGGCGAGGGCGAGAAAGCGTGTGGTGGTGTTCACGCCCCCATAAGCGCCGGGAGCATTCCAAAGTTTCTGGAATGCGATGAAGTGCGTTTTTTCTGCGACTAACGGAGGGGTCCGTGTGTTAAGGGGAGTTAGCCGCCCAAATCGCCCGGTAAATGTGTCGCGTCCGCGGTCAGCCCGCGTCCCAAAAACGGACACATTTTATGACATATCTCCGTAATCTGCGCGGTTTAGGGCAAAACGCGGGAACAGCCGCCCGCCAGACATCGGCCCCTTACAACGACTCTTTCATCAGCGTCGCGATCCGTTCGTGGTACCCGCGGCTGAGCTTCAGTTTCGTGCCGTCCTGCAGCACCACCGCGTATTCGCCGGCGAAGGACGGGCTGAGTTTCCGCAGCCGGTCCACGTTCACGATCGTCGAGCGGTGGATGCGGATGAATCGTTTCGGGTCGAGCCGCGCCTCCAGCCGCGCCATCGTCTCGCGCATGAGGTGCGCGCGGCCGCCGACGTGGAATTTCATGTAGTCCCCCTCCGCCTCGATCCAGTCGATCTCCTCGGCTTTCAGGAAAAAGATCTCGCCCGAGGACTTGATGAGGATGCGGTCGCCGCTGGCGTCCTCCTTCGGCGGCGCGGGGCGCTCGCCGCCCTGCTGGAGCATGGTGAGGAGCTGGGTGAGGCGGGAGTTGACGTTGTCCGCGCCGCGGCGGCGGACCTCGTCCTTGCCCCGCTGCAACGCGGCGGCGAAACGGGCGTCGTCGTACGGTTTCAGCAGGTAGTCGACCGCGCTCACCTCGAAGGCCCGGAGCGCGTGTTCGTCGTAGGCCGTGACAAACACCACGGCGGGGGTCTCGGCGGGCTCAAGCTTGGCCAGCGCCTCGAAGCCGTCGCCGCCGGGCATCTGCACGTCGAGGAAGGCGAGGTCGGGCTTTTCGCGGCGGATCAGGTCGGCCGCCTCGACCCCGCCAGCGGCCTCGCCGACGATGTCGACGCCGCCGTCGCGCTCGAGCAGCAGGCGCACGCCGCGGCGCGCGGTGGGCTCGTCGTCGACGATGATGGCACGAATCCGGGTGGTGGAGACGGGGAGCGGGGACACGGAGTTCATTTTCATGTTCGGCAGGGGAGGATGATGAGGACGGAGACGCCGCGGCCGGCCTCGCTGCGCAGCGAGAGATGGCCGTGGGCGCCGTAGATCTTTTCGAGGCGCTCGCGGGTATTCGAAAGACCGATACCCTCCTTGGCGCGCTTGGTGCCGTCGCCCAGGCCCGGGCCGTCGTCTCTCACCTCGAGGTGGAGCTGCCCCTCGGCGATGCGCCCGCTCACCGTCACGCGGCCGGGGCCGGCCTTGGGGGCCACGCCGTGGAGGATGGCGTTTTCCACCAGCGGCTGGAGGATGAGGTTCGGGATGCGCGCCTCCAGGGCGGCGGGCTCGATCGCGATGTCGACCGCCAGCCGGTCGGAGAACCGCGCGCGCTGGATCTCGATGTACAGCGCGAGGAAATCCATCTCCTGCCGCAGCGTGACCTCCTGCACGCGGGTGTTGTCGAGCGACATGCGGAGCAGCGAGCTGAGCCGCGCGATGAGCGTGACCGCCTGGTCGTTCTTCCCCTCGCGCACCAGCACCGCGATGGTGTTCATGGTGTTGAAGAGAAAATGCGGGCGCAGCTGCTCGCGCAGGGCCTTCAGCTCGGCCTCGACGAGACAGGCCTCGAGCCGCGCGCTGCGGAGCTCCTCGTTCTTGTAGCGCTGGTAGATCTCCAGGCTGTAGCCAAACGCCAGCACCGCCCAGTAGTAGGCCATGTCGATGATGTTGCGCCCGTAGAAGCTGTCCAGGGCCGACGCCCAGAATTCCTTGAACGGTTCGTCGTAGAAAATCCCGTACGCCAGCATGCGCCCGAGGTAGTAGGTCGCCATCACGACGAAGCTCATCGCGAAGTGAAACCCCACGCCCCCCACCCAGCGGCCGGCCCCGAGCGGCACGCGGTCCCGCAGCATCAAAATCAGCGGCGCCATCAGCGCCCACATCAGCGCCCGGCCAAACTGCGGGATCGCCAGGTCGACGAATTCGACGTGCATCCCCGGCTTCATGCCCGCGCGGTTGTTGAAATAGAGCTCCAGCGTCAGCACAAACCCCAGGAAGGCCCAGCCCGCGATGATGGCGGCGATCTTGGTCCAACGGTTTTGCATGGGTGAAACGGGAGCGTTCATTCGCGGGACATCGGCATGATTCAAGAGGATAAAGCCCCGTTTGCGCTGAACCGACGGAAATGAGCGACCAACTGCATCCTAACGCGACGAAACCTGCGACGAATCGCACGCGAAAAACCGACCGACCGCAACGTCGGCGTCGAAGGGCACGCCCTCCGTCAGGTGGTTCACCCATTGCCGGGCCAGGGAGGGGGCGTGCAACGCGCCCTTCGACCCGAGGCCGTTGAGGAGGCCCAGCCGGGCATTGCCAGGATGCCGCCCCACCACCGGATGCTTGTCCGGCAACGTGACGCGCACCCCCGCCGTATGACCCGCCACCGTGAAGTCCCGGCCCGGCAGCAGCGCCCGCGCACTCGCCTCCAGCGCCGCCCGCCCCGCCGCCGTGGGCGCGGCATCCGTGGCGCCCGGCTGATGCGTCGCGCCGACCACACCTCGCCCGGTGCCACCGGCAAGACCCAATGGCCGCGGTTCAATTATAATTGAATCACTTGCAAGGAAGGTAGGAATTAGCAAGTCATCTTTCTATCATCATTTTGCAGACCTTGAATTGTTTATGGAAGAATTGCTGCATTATCATATTCAGCAGTCTTATGTT
>JAPLTR010000257.1 GCA_026398065.1 Verrucomicrobiota bacterium
ACGCGTGGTTCCCCATCCACCCGCCCACCCTTGCGAAATTCGGCGGCCTTGAGCGCAAGAGCACGCCGTGGACGCGCCCCGAAAACTTCGTCGGCAACGGCCCCTACGCCCTCAAGGAGTGGCGCCCCAACCAGGTCATCGTCGCCGTCCGCTCCCCCACCTATTGGGACCGCGATCGCGTCCGCCTCAATGCCGTCCACTTCTACCCCACCGACAGCATCGACTCCGAGGAGCGCGCCTTCCGCGCCGGCCAGCTCCACGCCACGTGGAACGTCCCCCTTTCCAAGGTCCTCCCGCTCCAGCGCGAAAAATCCCCGTCCCTCCGCATCGACGCCAACCTCGAGACCTTTTTCTTTCGTCTCAACGTCCGCAAGGCCCCGCTCACCGATGAGCGCGTCCGCCGCGCCCTCTCGCTCGCCATCGACCACGACACCATCGCAAACAAGATTCTCCCCGGCGGCCGCCAGCCCGCGCCCACCTTCATCTCGCCCCTCCTCGTCGGGTACACGCCGCCGACGCGCAAGGCCTACGACGTCGAGGCCGCCAAAAAACTCCTCGCCGAGGCCGGCTTCGCCGATGGCAAGGGCCTTCCTCCCATCGAGATCCTCTACAACAACTCCGAGATTCTCCGCATGGTCGCCGAGGCCATCCAGCAGATGTGGCGCAACAACCTCGGCGTCGACATCCGCCTCGTGAACCAGGAGTACAAGGTCGTCTTCGCCAACCGCCGCGCCGGCGACTACCAGATCCTCCTCGGCAGTTGGACCGCCGACTACCTCGACGCCACCACGTTCCTCGACATGTGGCTGAGCGATTCCGGCAACAACCACACCGGCTGGAAATCCCCCGCCTACGACGCCCTCGCCGCCCGCGCCCTCACGATCGCCGACCCCAACGCCCGCGCCGCCGTCCTCGCCGAGGCCGAGACCCTCGTCCTCGACGCCGCTCTCCCGTAGCCGCGAGCGTAAGCGAGTGGCCCCGTAGCGGCGAGCACCAGCGAGCCGACCACCCGAGCCCCGCGCCTTCAGTCGCTACGAGCGCCAGCGAGTGGCTCCGCGCTCCTCCCGCCCTTTCCCTCCTCCTCTGCCTTTTCGCGGCCTTCTTCAGCGCCTGCTCCAAATCCGAAAAGGCCGCGCCCTCCCCTTCCGCAACGCCCGCCCAGATCCTCCGCGTCTCCCAGCGCAACGAGCCCTCGGACCTCGATCCCGCCACCGCCACCCTCCCGGACGAATTCTTCGTCCTCCGCGCTCTGAGCGAAGGACTCCTCGTCCCCGACACTGCCAATACCCGCCATGGCGTTCCGCTCCCCGGCGCCGCCACCGGCTACGATCTCTCCGCCGACGGCCTCACCTACACCTTCCACCTCCGGCCCGACGCCGTTTGGTCCGACGGCTCTCCGGTCACCGCCGCCGATTTCATCGCCTCGTATCGGCGCGTCCTCACGCCTGCCACCGCCGCGCCGAAGGCCCATCTCTTCTACGCGGTCAAAAACGCCCGCGCCTTCCTCACCGGCGCCCTCACCGATTTTTCCGCCGTCGGCTTCTCCGCGCCTTCTCCGCTCACCCTCGTCATAACGCTCGCCCAGCCGTCTCCACGTTTCCCCTACTACGTCGCCAGCGGCCCGTGGCTCCCGGTCAATCCCCGCGCCGTCGCCCAGCACGGCCGGACCTGGACCCAGCCCGGACACTTTGTCGGCAACGGCCCCTTCACCCTCACCGAGTGGCGTCAGCAGCAGCGCATCGTCGTGAAGAAAAATCACCGCTACCGCGCCGCCGACACGGTGCGCCTCGACGAACTCCAGTTCATCCGCCTCGACAGCGCCGATACCGAGGAGCGCGCCTTCCGCGCCGGCCAGATCGATGTCACGATGTCCGTCCCCTTCACCAAGATCGAACCCTACCAGCGCGACCGCCCCGCCGAATTCCACCGCTCCTTCCTCGCCGAGACCCGCTACATCTCCTTCAACACCCAGCGCCCGCCACTCAACGACCCGCGCGTCCGGCAGGCCCTTTCCCTCACTATCGACCGCCAGAAAATCGTCGAGCGCATCACCCGCGGTGGCCAGACCCCCTCGACCGGCTACAACCCCGTCCCGCTCGACGCCCCGCTTCGTCGCGAACCCTCCGCACACCAGCCCCGCCTCGATCCCCCACGCGCCCGGCAACTTCTCGCCGACATCGGCTTCGCCTCGGGAAAAAACTTCCCGCGCTTCGAACTCACCGCCTGGTCCCCCTCCCAGATTCCCGTCCTCGAGGCGATCCAGGCCATGTGGCGCGAGCACCTCGGCCTCGAGGTCTCCATCGCCATCCGTGAGGCCAAGGTCCACCTCTCCGCCCTCGCCGCCGGCCAGTACGACATCGCCTTCGTCACCACGTTGATCGACGTCCCCGACGCGACCGCCGTCCTCTCGGATTTCGTCACCGGCGCCCCCGGCAACTACCCCCACGGGTCCGATGCCGCCTACGACGCTCTCCTCGCCCGTCTCGCCACGACCGCCGACCCCGCCGCCCGCGCCGCCCTCCAGGCCGAGGCCGACGAGCACCTCCTCCGCGCCGCCTTCGTCGCCCCGCTCTATCTCAACACCCGCACTTGGCTGATGTCCCCCCGCGTCCGCGACTGGCGCGAAGACGCCCTCTGGACCCGCGACTACACCGCCGTCCACCTCGACCCATAGCCGCGAGCGCCAGCGAGTGGACCTGCCTGGTAGCTGCGAGCGTGAGCGAGTGGCTCCGTCTCGTGGCGGCGAGCACTAGCGAGCAGACCGGTTTGCCCTGTTCGCCGCCCCCACTCGGCCGTTGCCAACCCGTCGCCGCCGGCCACGCTCCCGCGATGCGCCCCACCACCCGCCTCTCCGCGCTGCTTTCCGTCGCCGCCCTCTCCGCCGGCCTCATCGTATCGGTATCTCCACTACACTCCGCCGACACGCCACCGTCCGTGCCCGACCCGCTGCGTCTGACCCGCGACGTCGAGCCCCTCGCCCAGTCCGTCGAGCTCACGCTCGATCCTGCGAAGGACGATTTCTCCGGCCGCGTCCGCATCGACCTCCTCGTCCACGCCCCGACCGCTTCTTTCCGCCTCAATTCCCTCGGCCCCGTCTTCACGACCGCCACGCTCACCGATCTCGCCGGGCGCACGGTCTCCCTCACCGCCGCCGTCACCGAGGAAAAGCTCGGCCTCGTCACGCTGACCTCACCCACCGCGATTCCCCGCGGCAACTACACGCTTACGATCTCCTTCGACAACAAGTTCAACCGCGCCGGCGTGGGCATCTACAAGACCGTGAGCCGCGGCGACCCGTATCTGTTCTCTCAATTCGAGGCCCGCGACGCCCGCCGCGCCTTTCCCTGCTGGGACGAGCCCGCCTTTAAGATTCCCTGGCAGCTCACCCTCACGGTCCCCGCCGGCCTCGCCGCCGTCGCCAATTATCCCGTCGCCCAGGAGTCCGCCGACGCTGTGGCCGGCACCAAGACCCTCGCCTTCGGCCGCACGCCGCCGATGCCGTCCTACCTCGTCGCGCTCGCCGTCGGCCCGTTCGAGTTCGTCCCCGTACCCGGCCTCTCCGTTCCCGGCCGCATTGTCACGCCCCGCGGCCAGTCCGCCCTCGCTGCCGAGGCCGCGCGCGTCTCACCTGCCCTCCTCGCCCATCTCGAGGCCTACTTCGGTGTGCCCTATCCCTACGCGAAACTCGATCAGATTGCCGTCCCCGAGTACGTCTTCGGCGCGATGGAGAACGCCGGCTTCATCACCTACGTCGACCGTCTCCTGTTGATGGACCCCGTGAAGCCCGCCTTCGACGCCCGCCGTTCGCTCGCCGACACTGCCGCTCACGAGATGGCCCACATGTGGTTCGGCGATCTCGTCACCCTGTCGTGGTGGGACGATCTCTGGCTCAACGAATCCTTCGCCGACTGGATGTGCGCCAAGATCGTCGAGCAGACCCATCCCGAGTATCGCATTTATCTCCGGCAGGTCGCCGCCATCCGCGGCGCGATGCGCACCGATTCCCTCCCCTCGGTCCACCCCATCCGCCGGCCCGTTACCGCGCGCGACGATCCTGCCGAGCTCATCGACGACATCACCTACAGCAAGGGTAAGGGCATCCTCGGCATGGTGGAAAACTGGATCGGGCCCGAGAAGTTCCGCACCGCGATGCGCGCCTACTTCCCGAAGCACCGCTGGGGCAACACCACCGCCGCCGACCTCTGGGCCGCCTTCGACACCGCCTCCGGCGAAAACGTCTCCGCGATGCTCGCGGCCTTCATCGAAAAACCCGGCGTCCCCTTCGTCTCCTTCGCCCTCGCCCCCGGCGGCAGGCTCACGCTCTCGCAGAAACGCTTCGCCAACCTCGGCGACGCCGCCCTCCCCGGTCGCTGGCAGGTCCCGGTCGTCGTTACTTGGTCCGCCCGTGGACGCATCCAACACGAGCGCATCCTCCTCACCGAGGAGAGCCAGACCGTCGAGATCCCCGGACTCGCCGACGCCGACTGGGTCTATCCGAACGCCGGCGAGGCCGGTTACTATCGCTGGAGCCTCCCGCCCGAGCTCAACACCCGCCTCGCGCGCCACGCCGCCCAGCTCTCCACGCTCGAACGCTTCGGCCTGCTCGACAACGCCGACGCCCTCTTCAATGCCGGCCAGCTCACCGGCGGCGACTACCTCGCCTTCCTCACCGCGTTCGCCAACGATCCCGAGCCCGAGATCACCCAAAAGGTCTCCGGCATGCTCGGGGGCATTCGCGAGACTTTCGTCCGCGACGCGCAGCTGAAGAATTTCAACGCCCTCCGCTCCGCCCTCCTGCGCCCCGCACTCACGCGCATCGGCCTCCGCCCCAAAGCCGGCGAGCCCGCGCACCTCGCCCCGTTGCGCAGCACCCTGATCGGCGTGCTCGGCGGTGCCATCGCCGACCCCGAGGTCGTCGCCTACGCCCGCGAGCTGACCGCGCAATTCCTCAAGGATCCCGCGTCCATCGATTCCAGCCTCGCCGCCTCCGCCCTCAGCGTGAGCGCCTTCCACGGCGACGCCGCGCTCTACGAGACCATCGTGGCCGCCTTCGAAAAACCCACCACGCCCGAGGCGCGCTCCAATCTCATCGGCACCCTCGGCGGCTTCCGCGAGCCCGCCCTCGTCGACCGCGCCCTCGCCTACTCGCTCACCGACAAGCTCAACTCCACCGAGTTTCTCACCGTCGCCGGCCGCGTCTCCAATAACCTCGACCTCCGTCCCCGCGCCGTCGACTGGATCATCGCGCACTTCGACGCGATCAAGGCCAAGGCCCCCGCGATGTACCTGGACTACACGATCAACTACGCGGGCGGCGGCGATCCCGTACCGTTCAAGAAGCTGAGCGAATTTCTCCGCGACCCCTCGCGCATCACGCCCTTCGCCGAGAAGAACATCGTGAAGGCCGGCGAAGGCGTCGGCCTCCGCACCCGTCTCCGCGAAAAAGAGCAGGCGAGCGTCGACGCCTACCTCTCCACCTTCCCCGGCACGACCCCCACGGACAAGAAGTAGTCCCCGACGGCAGCCACGCCGCCTTTTCTTTCGTGTAGTTCGTGTGTTTCGTGGTCGCCCCCTCCTTCTTCTTTCCCCGTCTTATTTCCGTGTCTTCCGTGTATTCCGTGGGCCTCCAGCCTGGTACGACTTCATCTCGTGCCGCGCTCCTCCTCGCGCTCCTCGGTCTTCTGTCCGTCTTCACCTCCGCCTGCGCCCGCCGCGAATCCACCACGGCCGCCGCCGATCGCACCCAGACCCTGCATGTCGGCATCGGCGGTGAACCGAGCGAACTCGACCCGCACCTCATCAATGCTCCGCCCGATTTCCGCGCCGTCTTCGCCTTCTTCGAAGGCCTCCTGACCCACGACCCCGTCACCCTCGGCCCCCGCCCGGCCGTGGCCGAGCGCTGGGAGATGTCCGCCGACGGCCTCACCTACACCTTCCACCTCCGCGCCAATGCCCGCTGGTCCAACGGCGACCCGCTCACCTCCGCCGATTTCCTCTACTCCTTCCGCCGCGCCCTCTCCCCCGCCCTCGGCTCGCAGTATACGCTCCTCTACAACCCCGTGCGTGGCGCCGCCGACTACGCCGCCGGCAAGCTCACCGACTTCAATCAGGTCGGCTTCGCCGCGCCCGATCCGCAGACGCTCGTCGTCACCCTCGGCCGCCCCACGCCCTACTTCCTCTCGCTCGTGACAGGCAACCCCGTGTGGTTTCCCGTCCACCGCGCCACCATCGAGCGCTACGGCCGGATCGACCAGCGCGGCACCGCCTGGACCCGCCCGGACCGCATCGTCAGCAACGGCCCCTTCGTCCTCAAGGAGTGGCGTCCCCTACAGCGACTCGTCGGCGAAAAATCCCTCACCTACTGGAACGCCGCCCCTGTTCACGCGCGATGTTCCCGCCACCCGCCTCCGCACCTACCGCGCCGAGAAATCCCCCCTGCTCATCCTCACCCCACTGCTCACCGTCAATTTCATCAACGTCAACACCGCCCGCCCCGTCCTGGCCGACGCCCGTGTGCGCCGCGCCCTCTCCCTCGCCCTTGAGCGCACCTTGTACGCCGAACGCGTGCAGCCCGGGGCCATCACCCCCGCCTTTGCCCTGATTCCCCCGGGCATGCCCGGCTACCGCCCCACGACCCCGCTCACCGAGGATCGCGCCGCCGCGCAGGCGCTCCTCGCCGCCGCCGGCTTTCCGGGCGGACGCGGTTTCCCGAAATTCAAGCTCGCCCGCCCCGCCAATGCCTCCCGCGAAGTCAGCGAGGCCATCCAGGCGTCCTGGCGCGCCAGCCTCGGCATCGAGGTCGAGCTTGAGGTCACCGAATCGCGCACCCACTGGAGCAATCTCCAGCTCCGACAGTACGATCTCTCCATCGGCGGCTGGAGCGCCGACTACCCCGATGCCTCCACCTTCTTCGATCTCTTCGCCAGGGACAGCGGGTGGAACTTCACCGGCTGGTCCGACCCCGCCTACGATGCCGTCCTCGCCGCCTCCGGCGCCGACCTCGAACCCGCGAGCCGGCTCGCAAAACTTCAGCGCTGCGAAACCCTTCTGCTCGACGCGCTCCCCGTGATCCCGCTCAACTTCCCCCTCACCCGCACGCTCCAACAACTCTCTGTCCGCGACTGGTCCACCACCGCCCTCGACCGCGTCGACTACACCTCCGTCTGGCTCGCCCCCCAGTGATGCTTGTTTTCCGCTCCACCCTCGCCCTCGCGCTCTTCGCACTCGTTCCCGCCGCGCTCTCCGCCGCTGAACCCGCCCCGTCCGACGCCCTCGCCGCCCGAATCGCGCGCATCGAAAACGGCCTCCTTCCGCCCGCGCGCATTGCCGGCACCGCCTCCGAGCCGTGGTCAGTCGCGTCGCGCTTGGTCGCCCACCGCGTCCCGGGCGTGAGCATCGCCGTCATCGCCGACGGCCGGATCGAGTGGGCCCGCGGCTACGGCGTCGCCCGCGTCGGCGACCCGGCGCCGGTCAGCGCTGACACTCTTTTCCAGGCCGCCTCCATCAGCAAACCCGTCGCCGCCGCCGCCCTCCTCGCCCTCGTCGATGCCGGCAAGCTCTCCCTCGACACCGACGTCAACGCCTCCCTCACCTCCTGGAAAATCCCCGCATCCCCCCTCGCCGCGGGCGAGCCCGTCACCCTCCGTCGCCTCCTCAGCCATACCGCCGGCCTCACCGTGCATGGCTTCGCCGGCTACGCCGCCGACGCCCCTCGCCCCACCCTCCTCCAGGTCCTCGACGGCACCGCACCCGCGAACTCTTCCCAGATCCGCCTCGCGCTCCGGCCCGGCACCAAATGGCAGTACTCCGGTGGCGGCTACTGCGTCGCCCAACAGCTCCTCCTCGATGTCTCCGGCGAATCCTTCGCCGCCTACGCCCGCACCCACGTACTGATGCCCGCCGGCATGACCGCGAGCACCTACGAGCAGCCGCTCCCCGCCGCCCTCGCCCCGCGCGCCGCCGCCGGCCACCGCCCCGCGGGCGACCGCATCCCCGGCGACGCCCACGTGTATCCCGAGCTGGCCGCCGCCGGGCTCTGGACCACCCCCTCCGACCTGGCCCGCTTCGCTCTCGCCCTCGCGCACTCCCTCGCCCCCGCGGACACTCCCGACCGTATCCTTAAGCCAACTACCGCCGCGGCCATGATCGACCCGCCGCTCGCCGACAGCGGCTACGGTCTCGGCATCGGCGTCCTTGGCACGGGCGACGCCCTCCAGTTCGCCCATTCCGGCTCCAACGAGGGCTTCCGCTGCACCCTCGTGTTCTACCCCCGCACCGGCCGCGGCGCGATCGTCATGACCAATTCCGACAACGGCTGCGCCCTCATCCCCGAGATCCTCCGCGCCCTCGCCCGCGAATACGCCTGGCCCGACTACCGCATCGTGGAAAAGACCGCCGTCCCCCTCGCGCCCGGTGCCTTCGATCGCTTCGCCGGCCGCTACCAACGCGAGGAGACGCTCCTCACCTTCTCCCGTACCGGCCCCCGCTTCTTTTTACGCGTCGGCACGCAGCCCCGCCGCGAACTCTTCGCCTCCTCCGACCACGAATTCTTCCTGCTCAACAGCGACGAGACCTTCTCGTTCGCGCTCAGCCCCGAGGGCGAGCTCACCCACCTCATCCGCCACGCCCCCTCCCCGCAGATCTTCCGCCCCGTCTCCGCCTCCCCCCGCCTGTAGGAGCCGCGTCCCGCCGCGACCCATCGTTCTCGTTCCTCGCAATCGTTCTCGTTCTCCCGTCCCCCAACCGAACTCTCCGTAAGCGTAGCCTTCCTTTCGGCGCCCGCTGACGCGCTTCTACCCTCCGGTGGCCACTCCCGCCCGGCATTGCCATTTTCCCCGCCTCCCCAAGGCTCCCCTCATGCGAATCGCCCGTTTCTCCCCGCGCCCGCTCGCGCTCCTCGCCCTCCTCCTCGCCGGCCTCGCGCCGCTCAGCCTCCGCGCCGCCGAGTCCGCGCCGAATATCTCCGCCGCCAGCCTCAAGGCCCGCACCGCCACGCTCGCCTCCGACGAGTTCGAGGGCCGCGGCCCCGGCACCCCCGGCGAGGAAAAGACCGTCAGCTACCTCGTGTCCGAACTGAAGAAACTCGGCCTCTCGCCCGGCAACCCCGACGGCACGTATATCCAGAACGTCCCGATGGTCGGCATCACCTCGAAGACCAAATCTACCTTCACCGGCCGCGGCCGCGAGGTCGCCTTCGCCCCGATCACCGAGTACACCGCCAACTCCCGGCGCCTCAAGCCCCAGGTCGACGTCACCGATTCCGACATCGTCTTCGTCGGCTACGGCATCGTCGCTCCCGAGTATGGCTGGGACGACTACAAGGGCCTCGACGTCCGCGGCAAGACCGTCCTCATGCTCGTCAACGACCCGCCCGTCGTGGACGCCGCCACCGGCAAGCTCGACCCCGCCGTCTTCAAGGGCCACGCGATGACCTACTACGGCCGATGGACCTACAAATACGAGATCGCCTCCGCCAAGGGCGCCGCCGCCTGTATCATCGTGCATGAGACCGGCCCCGCCGGCTATCCCTTCGCCGTCCTGCGTCGCCGTCGAGGGCTGGGTCACCCACACCGCCCTCGAGCGCCTCCTCGCCGCCGCTGGCGCGCCCAACTACGCCGCCCTCAAGGCCCAGGCCGTGAAGCGTGACTTCCAGCCCCTCGCCCTCGCCGCCAAGGCGTCCTTCTCCATCGCCAACACCACGCGCGAACTCGCCTCGAAAAACGTCATCGCCAAGCTCGACGGCTCCGACCCCGCCCGGCGCGGCGAATACGTCGTGTACACCGCGCACTGGGACCACCTCGGCCGCAATCCCGCGCTCAAGGGCGACCAGATCTTCCACGGCGCCCACGACAACGCCTCCGGCACCGCGATGGTCCTCGAGGCCGCCCAGGCCTTCGCCGGTCTGCCCGCCGCCTCACGCCCCAAACGCAGCGTGATCTTCCTCTTCGTCACCGGTGAGGAGATGGGCCTGCTCGGCGCCAAGTACTACGCCACCACCCCCCTCTACCCCCTCGCGAAAACCCTCGCCAACCTCAACATCGACGGCGGCCAGTTCATCGGCCCGTCCCGCGACATCGAGGTCATCGGCTACGGCAACTCCACGCTCGACGAGCTCGCCGCCGCCATCCTGAAAAAATCCGGCCGCATCCTCATTCCTGATACCGAAGCCGAGAAGGGTTTCTTCTTCCGCAGCGACCACTTCGAATTCGCCAAAGAAGGCGTCCCCGCCTTCTACACTCACTATGGCGTCGACATCATCGGCAAGCCCGCCGGCTACGGCAAAGCCAAGCGCGAGGCTTACACTGCCGACAACTATCACAAGGTCACCGACCAGATCGAACCGTGGTGGGACTTCGAAGGCGCCGCCGCCGACACCCGCCTCTTCTTCGACCTCGGCCGCCAGGTCGCCGACGGAGATAAATGGCCCGAGTGGAAACCCGGCACCGAGTTCAAGGCGAAGCGCGACGCGTCGCTGAAAAAGTAGGGCGATCCGAAAGTCCCCGCACCGTCTCAGATGACCCACGTTCAACAGGCCGGCAGCCAAGTGGCGACAATGCTCATCGGTGCGCTGTTGCTCTTGTGCGGTTGTGCGTTGCCTCCGAGGCAAAGCGAAGTGCCCCCTCCATCGCCACAAAAAGCAACGGTCTATCTTTTCAACACCACGCCACCCGGCGTCAGCGCCTGGCTCGATGGCAAGCGCGCCGGGACAATTTGGGGCAGTTGCTACGCTTGGTTTCAGGGCCCGGCTCGCTCTTACCGGGTCGCCGTCGGCAACACCTACACCGACCACATCGAGGCGTCCCTCGATTTGGCGATCTCCGCGGGCGAGATCGTGTATCTGAAAGCTGCCTACGCGCCTGCCCCGAAGAAATCAGCCTTTGTCGGTCTTATCGGAAACGACGTTCTGGGCGCCCCTCCCCCAGTAGTTCTTCTTCGGATCAGTGAGGATGAAGCGCAGTCTCTTCTGAAGAAATATCGACCCCGTGTGAGCGTTTTCAACGTTGAATGAACGCGATCAAAGAAATCCCGACGCCAGCGAACTCGCGCAGGTGATATTGGTGTCGGCTTCCCCCGCTCACGTCCATCACTGCGGACTCAGCCAATCACGATTTGATTCGCCGGCACCCGCAGTTCCACGGTGTCGCCGTAGTTCACCCCCTCCACCCACGGCAGGAGGATCTCCAGCATCGTCGGCGGCTGAAAATGCGCCGCCTTCGTCTCCGGGTGCGGGGTGTAAACCCAGCCCGCGTGCTCTCCGCCGCGGTGGCACACCACGCACTGTGAAAACGAAAAGTCCTCCGGCGGGTGCAGGTCCGTCCACCGCACCCGGCGAAACGTGTGCCTCGGTTCCGCCAGCGCAAACGACCGCGGCGCGATATCCACGTTGAGCGTGCCCTCGTAAAAGCCCGCGAGGTCGAGCCCCAGCGCCGCGAAAAACGGCCGCTGCATCCGCAGCGTGCCTTCCGGGTAACGCCGATCCTCGCCCGTGCCCGACGCCACCCGATGCCCGCGCCGCACCACCCCCTGCACCCGTTGCCAGTTGTCACTCATCGCGCCGTGATGCGCTGACCGGACAGTGCCCGCAAGCCCTCACCCGCAGAAAATTTTAACCACGGACGGACACGGATAAACACGGATGAATTTTAGCCTCCCGCTTCGTCTGCTTTTCCCCACGGGATCTTCCCTTTCCGGCGCCTCACTCTGAAACCCCACACCGGCGACGCGCCGGTATTATCCGTGTTCATCCGTGTACATCCGTGGTTAAAAGCCTAGTTTCCCGGGCCAGGTGTTTCCGTTGTCGTGCGAGCATCGCACCCCGCTCCCGCCACTTGCCCCCGGCCCGTCTCCTGCTTTCTTTCCCCTCATGCTCCGACGTTCCCCGTTCCTTCGCACCCTAGTCCTCCCTTTCCTCACCGCCCTGCTCCTCGCCCCCGGCTGCGCCAAAAGAGACTCCGCCTCCGCCCCGGCCGCCTCCCCCTCCTCATCCAGTCCGTCCGCCGCCGCACCCGCCGCTCCCGGAAAAAAAATCGTCCACATCGGCAACGGCGCCGAACCCCAGGACCTCGACTCCCAGATCACCACCGGCGTCCCCGAACATCGCCTCTCCCTGGTGTTTTTCGAGGGCCTCGTCAGCGAAGACCCGCAACTCAACATCGTCCCCGGCGTGGCGGAGAAATGGGAGATCTCCCCCGACGGCCTCGTCTACACCTTTCATCTCCGCGCCGACGCCAAGTGGTCCAATGGCGATCCCGTGACCGCCGATGACTTCGTGCAGAGCTTCAAACGCATGATCACGCCCGCGCTCGGCGCCGAGTACGCCTACATGCTCTGGCACGTCGTCGGCGCCGAGGACTACAACAAGAGCAAGACCACCGATTTCTCGAAGACCGGCTTCAAGGCCCTCGATCTGCGGACCCTCCAGCTCACCCTGCGCCAGCCCACTCCGTTCCTGCTGCACGCGATGAACC
>JAPLTR010000573.1 GCA_026398065.1 Verrucomicrobiota bacterium
ACAAGCATCTCGCCGCCACGCTCGCCGCGGCCAACCCGCGCCTCCACCTGATGGAGGGCGACGGTGTCGAGCACCCGCTGGCCGGCCTGCCCGCCGACCGCACCGGCTCCTTCAAGATCGTCGCCAACCTCCCCTACGCCATCGCCACCCCCTGGCTGGATGGCGTGCTGTCCGGTCCGCTGCCGAACCGCATGGTGCTCATGCTCCAACAGGAGGCCGCCCAGCGCTACGCGGCCCAGCCCGGCACCAAGTCCTTCGGCGCCATCTCCGTCTTTCTCCAGGCCGCGTACGCCCTCGCTCCCGGCCACAAGGTCGGCCCGGGGTGCTTCCATCCGCGCCCCGACGTCGATTCGTATTTGATCAACCTCGTCCGCCGTCCCGCGCCGTACGTCTTCCCCCCGGCCGTCAAGGCCGTGGTGCGCGCCTGCTTCCAGCAACGCCGCAAGCAGATCGGCGCCCTCCTCCGCACCCACGCCCCCGCCTGCGCCGCCGATGCCCGGGAACTTCTTCGCGCCGACGGACTCACAGAACAGGTGCGGCCGGAGGCTATTCCGGTCGGCTGGTGGATGCGGTTTGCCGCCCTGCCAGCCTTGGCTTGAAAGCCCGGCCCCTCCCGCTCTACTCAGGACAATCCCTCATGCTCCGTTTCACGCTCTCCCTCGCCCTCCTCACCTTCGCCCTCGTCAGCCGCGCCCAGGAGGCCCCCCCCGCCCAAATCGCCGGCAAGATCGAGGGCAAGCTCTACGTCTCGCCCACGGGGGTGTTCAAGGTCACCATTCCGGTGCTCCCGGAGCTCGGCGGCGAGATCACCGACACCCCGAACGTCGTGACGTTTCAGGACGCCTTCAACGTCCACATCAGCATCGCCGCCTTCCCGCAGGACGCCACCCAGCGCTGGGAAAACTCCACCCGCGGCATCAAGGACTACCTGATCTATTTCTTCAGCAACTTCGTCCTCTCCGACTTCAAGCAGGCCTTCGAGGGCGTGCAGATCGAGAGCGCGAAGTTCATCCCCGGCACGCTCGATGGCTCGCTCATCACCTTCATTCTCATCCCCGGCGGCACGATGTTTGCCAACAAGGTCCCGCAACTCGGCAACGACGGCCGCGTGCCGATCGCCAAGCGCGGCAACCTGCTCTTCGTCAGGAACGGCCACATTTTTGTCATCAGCGTCGAACTCGCCGAACGCGTGATCGAGGGCCGCACCTACCAGAAGACCACCGCCGAGGAGGACGAGATTCTCCGCCAGCGCCTCAACGACGTCGTCGCCAAGATGCAGTTCGCCAAGCCCGCCGCCCCCGCGGCGTCCACCGCGACCACCGCCCCCGCCCCAGCGGCGACGGCGGCCAAGAAATAAGGTTCTCTCGCCCGGGCGAGGTGCAGGTAGGGCGCGCCACGCGCTTGCGCGCGGCCCGGTCCGCGCGCACTTTTCCGCCATGTCGCTGACAAGTTTCCTCACGTTCCTGCTGATCGGCGGCCTCGCCGGCTGGATCACGGGCCTGATCACCAAGGGCAAGGGCTTCGGCCTCGCGGGCAACGTCATCGTCGGCATCGTCGGCGCCTTCCTCGGCGGCTTCTGCCTCGGGCTCCTCGGCATTTCGGCGCACAGCATCGTCGGCCAGCTGATCTTCGCCGTGCTCGGGTCGGTCCTTTTCGTGTGGCTCCTCGGCTTCATCCGCAAGTGACCGCCGCACCGCCGCCTTTTTCGCGCCGGGCGCGCGTGGCGGCCGGCCTCGCCACCGTCTGCTGCCTCCTGCTGGGCGGCTGCGTCTATCTCCGCCTGCTCGAGTTCAAGCAGCAGCTCGCCGACTTCGACCGCCACTTCACGCTCAAGACCGACGATGGCCTGCGCCTCGCCTGCCTCTCCCCGGTCCTCCTCGCCGAGGATTTCCGCTGGCTCGGCGTCACCCCCGAAACTGTCAAACCGCTCGGCACCTCCGAGCGCTGGCACATCCGCTGGGTCAAGCAGCTCCCGCCCGACGCCCGGGAATCCGATGCGCACGACCTCGACATGGAACTCATTTTTACGGACGGGAAATTCGCCCGCCTCTTCCTGCCCGAACGCTACTTCGCGTTTGTTCCCAAGCCGTTTTTCACCGGTCTGCTCCGCAGCCTCGGCAAGGCCGGCGTGGACCAGAGCCGGCGCCTGGCCGAGGTGAATTTCTCCCGCACCGAGCGGGACGCTCTCACCGCCCGCGTGGTCGCCACCTCCCTCGCCATGCTCCTCGGCCGGCCCACCGAGCAGACCGTCGAGGGCCCGCATACCCACCTGCGCTACCGCTACACCCCGGTTCCGCCGGAATCGAAAAACGGCGTCATCGACATGACCTTCACCTTCGACACCGCCACCGGCCAACTCCAGCGCCTCGAGGGCCGCTCCCCCGTCGGCCAGCTCTCCTTCAATTTCGAGAGCCCCGCACCGGCCGCAGTCGCCCCCTGCGCGCCCACCGGTGCACCGCCTCATTTATTTTCAAGTTTTGTGGGCGGTGATGGCCCCTTTTTTCCGGATTCGTCGCATGTCCTCTGACGCGAGTTTGCGTCATAGGGGAATCCCGGCTTACGGAATACTAGTTTCCGAGGCCGGGATTTTCGTTTGTCGTCCGTCGCCATCGCGCCGTTCCCAACGGCGCTCCGCCCTTGCCAGCTTCCGGTGATGCGCCCCACGCTCGGCGCATGACCTTGCGTGACGCCACTGCTGCCGATCTCCCGGCCATCGTCGACATCTACAACAGCACCATCGCGAGCCGCATGGTCACCGCCGACCTCGCCCCGGTCACCGTGGAGGCCCGGCGCCCGTGGTTCGATGCCCATCAGAACCCCGCCCGCCCCCTCTGGGTGCTCTGCGATTCCGCCGGCACCGTGGCCGCCTGGCTGAGCTTCGACACCTTCTATCCCCGCGCCGCCTACGATGGCACCGCCATGATCGGCATCTACGTCGCGCCCTCGCACCGCCGCCACGGCCTCGGGCGCCGCCTGTTGGTCGCCGCCCTCGAGCGCGCCCCGGCCCTCGGGCACCACTCCCTCCTCGGCTACATCTTCGGCCACAACGAGCCCAGCCTGCGTCTCTTCGAGGCCCATGGGTTCGCCCGGTGGGGCCACCTGCCGCGCATCGCGATCCTCGACGGCGTCGCCCGCGACCTGATCATCGTCGGCCGCCACGTCGGCCCGTAACTTTTCTCCCATGCCACACCGCTTCCGCCCGCTCTCGCTTGGTTTGCTCGCTCTCATGGCCGTTCTCCCCGTCTCCGCCCAGCTCGCCCTCGACGCCGCCCGGCCGCCGGTCGCCGCCAAGAAACCCAAGGACGTCACGGTCCACGGCGATCCGCGCATCGACGACTATTTCTGGCTCCGCGACCAGACCGACCCCGCCGTCCTCGCCCACCTCCGCGCCGAAAACGCCTACACCGAGGCCGTCACCGCCCCGCTTCAGCCGCTACGCGAGACGCTCTACGCCGAGATGGTCGGCCGTCTCAAGGAAACCGATACCAACGTCCCCTCCAAGAAGGGCGAATGGTATTACTACAGCCGCACCGAGAAGGGGAAACAGTACCCCATCTATTGCCGCAAGCACCTCACGACCTCCGCCCCCGAGGTCGTGATCCTCGACGTCAATGAACTCGCCAAGGGCGAGAAGTTCATGGCCGTCGGCCGTCAGGCCGTCAGCGACAGCGGTCACCTGCTCGCCTACTCCGTCGATGTCACCGGCCACCGCGACTACCAGCTCCGCGTGAAGGATCTCCGCACCGGCGCCCTCGTGCCCCAGGCGGTCGGCCAGGCTTCGTCGTTCGTCTGGGCGGCCGACAATGACACGCTGTTCTACGTCCAGGAAGACCCGGTGTCCAAACGCAGCCACCACCTCGGACGCTGGACGCTTTCCACCGGGAAACAGGCCTGGCTCTTCGACGAGAAGGACGAGTTGTTCGACCTCCGCCTGCAGCGCTCGCGCGACGGCGCCTACCTCTTCTGCGAGTCCGCCAGCAAGACCACCAGCGAGGTCCGCGCCCTCCGCGCCGATTCCCCGGCCGGCGACTGGCGCGTCCTGCTTCCCCGCGTCACCGACCACAAATACTCGGCCGACTACCGCGACGGCCTCTTCTATATCGTCACCAACGAGGGGGCGAAAAACTACCGCATCGTCACCGCCCCCGTCGCCACCCCCGACCGCGCCCACTGGACGGAGTTCGTCCCACACACGCCCGCCGTCAAGATCTCCGACATCGATCTGTTCGCCCGTTTCGCCGTCATCAGCGAACGCGAGGACGGCCTGCCCTGGCTCCGCGTCATCGATCTCCGCACGCGCGCGAGCCATCGCATCGCCTTTCCCGAACCCGTGTTCACCGCCGGCCTCACCGGCAACCTCGACTACGAGACCGACGCCGTGCGCTTCACCTACGAATCGCTCGTCACGCCCTCCTCGGTCATCGCCTACGACATGGCGAAGCGCACGCGCGAGGTCCTCAAGCAGACGGAGGTCCTTGGCGGCTACGACCCCGCCCAGTACCGCAGCGAACGCGTCTGGGCCACCGCGACCGACGGCACCCGGGTTCCCGTCTCCCTCGTCTGGCGCGCCGACCGCCGCGCCGCCGGGCCGCAGCCGCTCTACCTCTATGGCTACGGCAGCTACGGCGCGAACCTCCCCGACAGCTTCTCCTCCGCCCGCCTCAGCCTGCTCGATCGCGGCGTGATCTACGCCATCGCGCACATCCGCGGCGGCGGCGAACTCGGCGAGCCCTGGCGCGAGGCCGGGCGCATGAAAAACAAGATGACGACGTTCACCGACTTCATCGCCTGCGCCGAGCACCTCATCAAAGCCGGCTACACCTCGCCCGATCGTCTCGTGACCAGCGGCGGCAGCGCCGGCGGCCTGCTCATGGGCGCCGTCCTCAATCTCCGCCCCGACCTGTTCCACGCCGCCGTCGTCAAGGTGCCCTTCGTCGATGTCCTCAACACCATGCTCGACGCCTCCCTGCCCCTCACGACCTCCGAGTACATCGAGTGGGGCAACCCCAACGTCAAAGCGGAGTACACGTGGATGCGCGCCTACTCGCCCTACGAAAACCTCCGCGCCCAGGCCTATCCGGCCATCCTCGTGACCACCGCGCTCAACGACAGCCAGGTCCCCTACTGGGAGGGCGCGAAGTACGTCGCCCGGCTCCGCACGCTCAAGACCGACGCCCGCCCGCTCCTCCTCAAGATCAGCCTCGATCCCGCCGGCCACGGCGGCGCCTCGGGCCGGTACGACGCGTTGCGCGAGACCGCCTTCGACTACGCCTTCCTGCTCGCCGAATTGAAACTCAAGTAACGCCATGCGCCTCTCGCTCCGCCCGGCCGCCCTCCTCGCCGCCGCCGTCCTGTCGTTTGTTTCCGGATACGCGGCCGACGCCGCCGACTCCGCCGCTCAACGCCCCTACGGCCTCGTCATCCACGGCGGCGCCGGGGTGATCAAGCGCACCGAGCTGTCGCCCGAACGGGAGGCCGAGTACCGCGCCAAGCTCACCGAGGCCCGCGAGGCCGGCTACGCCGTGCTCGCCCGCGGCGGCCCCGCCCTCGACGCCGTCATCGCCGCGATCACCGTCCTGGAGGATTCCCCGCTCTTCAACGCCGGCAAGGGCGCCGTGTTCACCGCCGACGGCACCTGCGAGCTCGACGCCTCGATCATGGACGGCCGCACCCAGGCCGCCGGCGCCGTGGCCGGCCTGCGCCGCATCCAGAATCCCATTACGCTCGCCCGCGCCGTCATGGAGCGATCCCCGCACGTGATGCTGACCGGCGAGGGCGCCGAGCGTTTCGCCCAGCAGCAGGGCTTCGCCTTCGTCCCCAACGAGTATTTTCAGACCGACTTTCGCCGGAAGCAGTTGGAGGAGGCGAAGCGGCGCGAGGCCACCGCCCGCCCCACCTCAGCGCTCGAGTCGCAGGACCACGCCACGCGCACCGCCCGCTATGGCACCGTCGGCTGCGTCGCCCTCGACCAGGCCGGCAACCTCGCCGCCGGCACCTCCACCGGCGGCATGACCAACAAGAAGTTCGGCCGCGTGGGTGACGCCCCGATCATCGGCGCTGGCACCT
>JAPLTR010000570.1 GCA_026398065.1 Verrucomicrobiota bacterium
GCGAGCCGCCCGTCGTCGGCAGATCGAACGTGTCGATGTTGTCCTTGAGCACGATCGGAATGCCGTGCAGCGGACCGCGGACCTTGCCGGCTTTGCGCTCGGCATCGAGGGACTTGGCGACCTCGAGGGCCTTCGCATTGAGCAAAATGACCGAGTTGATGGCGGGGCCCCTCTGGTCATAGGTGGCGATGCGCGCGAGGTAGGCGGAGGTGAGTTTCTCCGAGGTGAGGGCGCCGGACTTCATCGCGGCCTGGAGTTCGGGGATGGTGGCCTTGGTCAGATCGAGTTCCGCGGCGCGGAGCGGAATCAGGGCGCACGGCGCAAGGGCCAGCGCGAGGACAAGGCGGAGACGGGAGGCGAGACGCAGGGGAGGGGAAATCGGGGACCGGTGGATGAAGAGTGTGTAGTTAGAAAACAATTACATGGCGCCCTTGACGACCGGGGGCTTGGGCGTCTCCGGAGTGAGCGGGGGGACGCGTTTGTGCCACTCGGTCGCCTTCTCGTAGGCGGCGGCCAGGGCGAGGATCTTGGCTTCCGAGAAACGGGGACCGGCGATCTGGAGGCCGATGGGGAGGCCGCTCTTGCTGAAGCCGCAGGGGATGGAGATCGCGGGCAGGCCGAAGATATTAAACGGGAAGCAATTCGACGTCGCGTTCGGGTCGGTCGGCTTGGTGTCGTAGGCGCGCTTGATGAGGTCGTCGAGCGCGGGGGGCAAAATGCGCTGCGTCGGCATGACCACGAGATCGACGCCGGCGTTGGTGAAGGCGTCGTCGATGGTGCGGCGCAGGAGCTGGTTTTCCCACATGCCCTTGACGTAGTCCACGGCGGTGCCACCGCCGTTGGCGGCCATGGCCTCGAGGCGACGGCGCTCGGGCAGCATGTAGAGGGCGGCGGACGATTTCACATAGCTCTCGTGCCACGCGAGGGTCTCGGCGCCACCGGCGACCGGGCGGACCGCCGGGGGCAGACTCATCTCGCTGGCGCCGGAGGTGAGCTTGGTAAGGACGGCGACGGCGGTCTCCACGGCGGCCTTCACCTCGGGATCGAGGTGGTCGAAGTAGCCGTAGGGCAGGCCGAGCTTGAAGCCGGTGACTGGCTGCTTCATCGCCGCGACGTAGTCCTCTTTCGGGTGCTCGACGCTGGTGATGTCGAGTTTGTCGTAGCCGGCGAGGGTGTTGAGCATCAGGGCGGCGTCCTCGACGGTGCGCGTCATCGGGCCGGCGTGGTCCATGGAGACGCGCAGCGGAATGACGCCGCGGATCGGCACGAGGCCGTAGGTGGCCTTGAGGCCGACGATGCCACAGTAGGAGGCGGGCATGCGGATGGAGCCGCCCGTGTCGGTGCCGATGGCGCCGTAGGCGAGGAACGCGGCGATGGCCGCGCCCGAACCCGAGGAGGAGCCGCCGGTGTTGTGGGCGAGGTTCCACGGATTGCGGGACGGGCCGTAGTAGGATGTCTCACCGCCGCCCATGGCGAACTCCTGGAGGTTGGTCTTGCCAATGATGACGGCGCCGGCGGCGACGAGGCGCTTCACCAGCGTGGCGTCCTCGGCGGGCACGCGGTCGGCGAAAAGCGCGCTGCCGCCGGTGGTGCGGGCGGTTGCGGTGTCGACGTTGTCCTTGAGGGCGATCGGCACGCCGTGAAGGGGACCCCGGGATTTGCCGGCCTTGGTCTCGGCGTCGAGCGCGAGGGCCTGCGCGAGCGCCTGGTTTTTCATCACGGTGATGAAGGCGTCGAGCTTGCCATTATAGGTATCGATGCGGGCGAGACAGGCCTCGGTGAGCTGGACGGAGGTGACCTTGCCGGCCTTCACGCGGGCCGCGGCCTCGGTGAGGGTGAGGGTCGCGAGATCCTCGGCGGCGCGGAGGGCCGGCGAAAGGAGGGCGACCGAGACGACGAGGATGAACGAGGGACGGAGGAAGCGGGAGATCATGGGAAAGGTGGTGGGTTACTGGGAGGCGGCGGAGGATTTCTTGAGCGGGCCGAAATCGGCGGGCGGGCGGCGGTGGTGGGTCGCCGCTTCGTAGGCCGAGGCGACCGACAGGATCGTGGGCTCGTCGAAGGGACGGCCGAGGAAGTCGATGCCCACGGGAAGCGCGGCCGGGAAGGGGCCGGTGAGCTTGGAGTCGGGCTCGGTCTCGCCATTGCCGCCCTCGCCGCCCTGCTGTGGCACGGGGACGCGGGGCTTGGTGGGATCGACGACGCGGTCGTACACCTGCGTGGTGAAGCCGGCGGGCACGGTCATGTTGGGCAGGCCTTGGGCGCCGAGGAAGGACCAGACGAGCGGGCGGCCGTTTTTCACGGGGACGCGGGGCGAGCCGAGCTTGGGAGCGGGGATGTTGTTCGTCGGCGAGACGATCACGTCCAGATTCAGGTCGGCCATGGCGTTGAGCACGATGTACTGGACGGCGTAGCGGATGTGGATACGCGCGGCGTTGTCGATCTCGGTGTCCTTGTCCTTGCGGACGAGGCCGGACTTGCGGTCGCCGAAGCGCTCATCCTTGAAGAAGACGGCCTTCTCGTAGAGGTCGGTGATGGTCTTGATGGAGGCGTCGCCGCGCATGCGCAGGTAGTAGCCGAGCATGTGCTTGCTCTGGCCGGGGGCCTGGACGTTGCCGAGGTCGCGGATGGTGAGGGCCGGGACCTTCGACGGATCCATCGTCATGTCGAGGACGGTGGCGGTGCGGTCGGTGGTGGGCTTGCCCTTGTCGTCGACGGGGAAGAGCTCGGGGAATTTCTTCGCGAGCGCGGGATTGTAGAGAATGTAGAAATTTTTCTTCAGATAGGGCGTGAGGAGGTCGCCCTTCCCCGGATCGACGATGGTGGCGCCGAGGGCCTTGAGGTCGGCGACGGCCTTGTCGAAGAGGTCGAGGGCCTGCGTGTCCTCCTCGGTGAACAGCTCGCGGTGCGTGTACTCGCGCATCACGCCGATGCGGATGCCGTCGAGGCGCTTGGTGCCGGTGTAGGAGGCGTAGGGCTTGGGCGGCAGACGACGGGCGCTGGCGGACGTCATCGGGTCGAGCGGGTCGTAGCCGGCGATGACCTGGAGGATTTTCGCGGTGTCGGCGACGGTGCGGGTGATGGGGCCGACGCGGGTGTTGATGCCGCCCTCGACCATGCCGTGGCGCGAGACGAGCTCCTGGGTGGCGGCGAGGCCGACGAGGTTGTTATAGACGGCGGGGCCGCGGATGGAGGTGCCACTCTCCTCAGCGATGGCGGCGGTGACGAGGTTGGCGGCGACGGCGGTGCCGGAGCCGGAGGAGGAGCCCATGGGGCTGCGCTCGGTGTCGTAGGGGTTGTTGAGCGTGCCGCCCCAGGAACTGCGGGGAACGCCGGAGGCGTACTCGCCCATGAGGGACTTCGCGAGGATGATGGCGCCGGCCTCGCGGAGGCGTTTGATGAAGGTGGCGTCGACGGGAGGGCGGTCGTTGGCGTAGGGCACGTCCGCATTGGCGGTGGTGCGCATGTCGGCGGTGTCGTACTGGTCTTTGATCGCCATGACGACGCCGAGGAGCGGGCCGACGAGTTTGCCGGTTTTCGCAAACGCGGCGTCCTGGGCGGCGGCGACCTCGAGGGCATCGGGCATCGCCGGGTTGTTGTCGACGGAGTCGGTGAGACTGCGCGCCATCTTGGCGGGGAAGCCCCACTCGCGCAGAGCGGCGGGGCGGAGATTGAGGGTGCCGAGGGAGTTGATCTTCCCGGCGTGGGGGATCGTCTCGATGACGCCGAGGATGCCATTGGGCTCCTTCACCGCGGTGCCGTTGTAGGCCTTGATGCGGGTGAGGTACGCGCGCACGAGCTGGGAGGAGGTGAGCTGTTTTTCGAGAATCGCCTTTTGGATCGATTCGATGGAGGCCTCTTCGAGGACGAAGGGCGCGGCGGCGCGCGTCACGGCGACCGTGACGAGGGCGAGAACGAGCAGGAGGGAACGGCGCATGGTGGTAGGAAAGATCAGGGGAGGCGGCGCCAGACGAAGACCGTCTGGAGTTCGGGGGCGTCGGCCGTGGCCCGACGAGGAGGGGTGGCGAGGGAGAGGAGGCCGGTGTCGTCGAAGGAGTAGTAGCGCTTCGCGGCCTGGCCGGCCTGGGCCTGGTTGAGATTGCCGTCCTGCTGGTGGACGACGCAGCCCTCGTCGGGGAGGAGTTTCCACGTGCCGAAGTAGCTGCTGAAGCCGTCGGTCGTGTTGGGCGCGGCCTTCTCGCGGCCCTGACGGATGATCTGGACGGAGAGGCGGCCGTTGGGCGCGTAGAGGAGCTGGCCGTCGAGGGCGCCGCGGGCGGAGGGCGTCTCCTTGCCGGTGGCGGGATCGCGCTCGCGGACGGCGACGAGTTTCCAGGTGCCGAGGAATTTCTGCGCGAACGAGGTCGCGAGCGGCGGCGTGGTGGGCGGAGGCAGGCGGTGGTGCGTGGCCTGCTCGTAGGCGTAGCCGATCGCGAGGAGGGTCATCTCCGACCACGGGCGGCCGACGAACTGGAGGCCGGAGGGGAGGTTGTCGTACGTCGTGCCCATCGGGACGACGAGGCCGGGCCAGTGGAGGCCGGAGGCGATCCAGGTGGTGACGCCGGTGGGCGTGGTGTTGCGGTCACCGTTGAGCTTGGGCGGGAAGCTCGCGACGGGGAGGACGAGGGCGTCGAGCCGTGCGGCATCCATGGCCTTGAGGTAAGCGGCGCGCATCGCGGTCTCGGAGACGGCGAGCGCGGCTACGATGGGATCGGCGGAGGGCGGGGGGGCTTTGGAGGCGGCGATCAGGCCGGTCTCGTGGAGGGCGTGGAATTTTTTCGAAGCGACGACGTCTGCGACGGTCTTGGGAAACTCGGGGCCGGTCTTCGCGAGATAGGACTCGAGGGCGGCGCGCACCTCACTCTGGGGATGCGACTGCGAGGGGAACTGGTCGAACTCGGGCACCTCAAACGGATCGATCACGTCGGCGCCGAGCGCCTTCAGATCGGCGGCGGCCTTTTCCAGCAGGGCGACGACCTTCGGATCGGATTTCGCCGCGGGAAACGCCTGCCGGAGCACGCCGACG
>JAPLTR010000716.1 GCA_026398065.1 Verrucomicrobiota bacterium
CGCTCGAGGGCTGCATGGCCTCCTCGATCCCGCAGGCGCGCAACGGCACCCTGTACCTCATGTGCGGCGGCGCGAAAGCGACCTTCACGCGCGTCCAGCCCATCCTCGCCCAGCTCAGCACCGCGCTCCGCTATGTGGGGAACACCGGTCAGGCCGCGCAGGTCAAGGCGCTCGTCAACATGGTCATGAACATCAACACCGCCGGCCTCGCCGAGGGCCTCGGGCTCGGGTCTGCGCTGGGGCTCGACCTGAACATGCTCCGCGAGGTGTTCGCCCAGACCGGTGCCAACTCCCAGGTGCTGAAGACCGATGGCGAGGACATGCAGAACCGCGCCCACGACTGCTATTTCTCCGGCGCCCACGCCGCCAAGGATTCGACGATCGCCTGGGTGCTCGGTGCCGAGGCCGGCCTGCACCTCCCGCTCGCGGGCGCGACCAAGCAGCAATTTGACCGCATGGTCGCGCTCGGCCTCGGGCACCTCGACAAGAGTGGCGTCGCCGAACTGACCTTCAAAGGCCGACACGCCTGACCGTCCCCCTGCCCGGCCCCCCGTCCGCCCATGCACGCCCCGTCCGCCCTGCGAGCCGTCGTGTTCTGCGCCGCGGCGCTCGCCGCCACCCTCCCCTTCGCGGCGGCCCAGCCGCCACCGCCCCCGCCGCCCGCCGGCCGGGCGCTGTTCTACACCGAACCCAACTACCGGGGCGAATGCCTCGTGGTCGAGGCCGGCGGCTCGTCCGAAAATCTGGAGTTCGTCCGCGACGCGCGCGGCCGGTCCTTCAACGACCGCATCTCCTCCGTGCGCTTCGAGGGCCCGGTGCGTGTCGCCATTTTCGAAAACTCCCAGTTCCGCGGCTCCTTCACCTGGCTCAACCGCAACACCCCGGACCTCTCGGCCTTTTCTCTCGGAGAGCGCTCCAACACCAATTGGAACGACGCCGTTTCCTCGGTCCAGGTGGACGTCGTCCGCGGCGGTCCCGGCGTCTTCACGGCGTGGGAACGCCGCGATGCCGAGCGCGCGGCGCGCGCCGCGTATCGCGACATCCTCGGGCGCGAACCCGACCCGGCGGGTGTGCGCTTCTACCTCGGCCGGCTGCTCGACGCCGGCTGGAGCGACGATCAGTTGCGCGACGCCCTGCGCCGCAGCGATGAGTTCAAGCACCGGGATATCGGGGCGATCCTCAACCGGGTTTACACCGAGGAACTCGGCCGTCCGCCCGATCCCGGCGGAGCCGCCGCCTACACGAAGGCCCTCGGCCGTGGCATGACGGAGCCGGAGTTCCGCGCGGAGCTTCACCGGAGCAAGGAGGCCGCCGAACACCGCGCCCGCACGGCGGTCACGCGCGCGTACCGCGAGGTGCTCCGGCGCGAGCCCGATCCCGCCGGCCTCGACATCTACATGAAAGCCATGCTCCAAAAAGGCTGGGACGACGCCAGGGTCCGTGACACCCTGCGCCGCAGTGACGAATTCCGCGCGCTTCCGCGCTGACCTTCCCCGCCCCTCCGGCTCGTCCGACCCCGATTTTGACTTTGCGAAATCCCGCCAATCGCGGCCTTTTTTCCGCCGTGAACGCCCGTCTCTCGATCATCCTCGCCGCCGTGCTCGCGTGGCTGGTGCCGGGCCTGGGCGCGGCGGAGGCCCCCATCCGCATCGGCGTCGAGCCGCTGGCGGAACAGCTCTCCCACGTGGAGCCCAACGGGCGGCCCGTGGGCTTTGCGGTCGACATCGCCCGCGCCGTCGCGCGCGACCAGGGGATGGAGACCGAGCTGGTGGTCAAACCCTGGGTCGAGCTCCTCGACGAATTCAAGGCCAAGCGGATCGACGTGCTGGCCGCAGTCGGAGCCACGCCGGAACGCGCAGATTTTCTCACCTACACGGCTCCGCACGTCGATCTCGCCACCTCCGTGTTCGTCCGGCCCGGCTTCAATGTCCCCGCCACCGTGGACGAACTGGGCGAGGCGGTGTTTGGCACCACGCGGAAGAGCCTGGGACAGGAATACATCACCCGCCGCGGGTGGAACAAAATCCGCTACTACGCGAAACTGCACGACGCGCTCCAGGCCCTCAACGACGGGGAATGCGACGTGGTGCTCGCCATCGGCATCATCGCCCGCCAGCGCATCCTCGACGCGAAGCTCACCCGGATCGTCGAGACCGACCTCCAGCTGCCCGACCTGCATTTCGAGCTCCGCATGGGCGTGCATCCCGACAACCCCGCCCTGCTCTACCGGCTCAACGACGGCCTCGCCCACGTGCGCGCCAGCGGCGCCTATGACCAGATCTACGAAAAATGGATTGGCGCCCTTGAGCCGCGCCGGATCCGCCTCCGGGACATCCGTCCGTATTTGCTGGGGCTCGGGGCCCTCACCCTTGCCGTCGCCGCCGCCCTCCTCTGGCAGCGCCGGCTGCTGCAAAAGCTCGCCACCCAGACCGACGAACTCCGCCAGCGCAAGGAACAGCTTTCGCTCGTCCTGGAGGGCAGCGACGACGGTTTCTGGGACTGGGATCTCGTCACCGGGCGTGTGGAGCGCAGCGAGCGCTGGGCCTCGATGCTCGGGTACACCCCCGCCGAAATCGACCGCAGCCCGGATTTTCCCCTCAAGCTGATCCATCCCGACGACCTCGCCGCCTTCGACGAGTTTCGAGATCGCCTTGAGGCCGGCGCGACCGACCGCTTCCAAACCGAGTACCGGATGCGCGCGAAGTCCGGCGAATGGCGCTGGATCCTCGACCGGGGTAAGATTGTCGCCCGCGCCGCCGACGGCCGGGCGCTCCGCATGGCCGGCACGCACACCGACCTCACCGACCGCAAGCGCACCGAGGCCGCGCTCGCGGAGAGCGAGGCCATGCTGAACCGCTCCGCCCGCCTGCTGGAGCAGACGCAGTCCGTCGCCAACATCGGCGGCTGGGAGATCGACCTGCGCACCGACCGCGTCTTCTGGACGGCGGAGACCCACCGCATCCACGAGACCTCGCCCACGGACTTCCAGCCGACCGTGGAAAATGGCGTCAGGTTCTACGCGCCCGAAAGCCGGCCCATCATCGGCGCGGCGGTCGAAAACGCCATTCGTCACGGCACCCCGTACGACCTCGAACTCGAGATCATCACGGCCCGCCAGCGGCGTATCCGCGTCCGCACCACCGCGCGCGTCGAGCGCGCGGACAGCCGCATCGTCAAGATCTATGGCTCCTTCCGCGACATCACCGAGGAGCGCGCCGCCGCCGATGAGCGCGAGAAGCTCCGCCTCAAGATGCTCGAGGCCCAGAAGCTGGAGAGCCTCGGGGTCCTCGCCGGCGGCATCGCCCACGATTTCAACAACCTCCTCACCGTCATCCTCGCCAACGCCAGCTTCGCGCGCGACACCGGCGGCGGGGACGACGAGCGTCTGGCCCATATCGAGTCCGCCGCCCGCCGCGCCGCCGACCTCTGCCGCCAGATGCTCGCCTATGCGGGACGCGGCAGCTTCCTCATCGAGCGGACCGACCTCGGCCAGTTGGTGCAGGACACCGCCCGCCTGCTCCAGGTCTCCATCAGCAAGAAGGCCCGGCTCGTCCAGTCGCTCGCCCCCAACCTGCCTGCCGTCGACGCCGACGCCTCGCAGATCCGCCAGGTCGTGATGAACCTCGTCATCAACGCCTCCGAGGCGCTGGGCGACCTGACCGGCGAAATCCACCTGTCCACCCGCCTCGCCCGGCCTGATCTCACGAGGGCCGGCGTCGCCCACTCGTTCGACCTGCCCGCCGGCGACTGTGTCTGTATCGAGGTGGCCGATACCGGCCAGGGCATGAGTCCGGCCACCCTCGCCCGTATCTTCGATCCGTTCTTCACCACCAAGTTCGCCGGTCGCGGCCTCGGCCTGGCCGCCGTCCTCGGGATCGTGCGCGCCCACCACGGGGCGATCACAGTCGACAGCACCCTCGCGCGGGGCTCCGTGTTTCGCCTGTACCTCCCCGCGTCGGCCCGCACCGCGAGTTTCCTCGCCCCGGCGGAGCCCCCCGCTCCGGTGCGCCGCGCGGGCGGGACCGTCCTGATCGCCGAGGACGAGCCCGTCGTGCTCGCCACCGCGGACGCCCTCCTGCGCCACTTCGGCTACAAGACCGTGCTCGCCGCCGACGGCCACGAAGCGGTGCACCAGTTCCGGGCCAGCCCCCTGGCCTTCAGCGCGGTCCTGCTCGACCTCACTATGCCCGGCCTCGACGGCGCCGAGGTGCTCCGCGTGATGCGCGCGATCAACCCCTCCGTCCGCGTGCTCATCATGAGCGGCTACAGCGAACAGGACATCTTCGCCCGCCTCCGTGGCCTGGGTGAAGTCTCGGTTATGCGCAAACCCTTCACTCAGGAAACCCTCCTCGCCCGGCTCGCCGCGGTGATTGGGTAAAGCGGTCAACTGCCCCGCCGGGCCGTCGATGACCACCCCCACGACCACGCCTCCACCCCACGATCCCTATGCCGCGCTGCGCATTCGCAACTACCGGGACTACCTCGTCGGCAGTTTCTTGGCCCTGATCGGCCGCCAGGCAGTCGCTGCGACCGCCATCTGGCAGGTTTACAAATGGACCCACTCTTCCGCCGCCCTCGGGCTCGTCGGCCTGATCAACGTCCTCCCACTCCTCGCGCTCTCCCTCCCGGCCGGCGCGCTTGCCGACCGCTACGACCGGAAGCGGTTGATCGCCTATGGCACGGTCATGATAGCCGCCCTCAACCTCGCGCTCGCGGCCGTCTCTTTCTGGCAGGCGTCCATCCCGGCCCTCGCCCCGCTGCGCTGGGCGAATGCCGCGCTGCGGACCGTCGCGTTGCTCTTCGAACGCCACACCGAGCCCGCCTCCCTGCAGTTCGACCATCCCGCCGTGCCGCTGGTCTTCCTCCTCCTCGGTGCGAGTGCGTGCCTGCGCATTTTGGTCTGGCCCGCCCGCTCCAGCATCCTGCCCTTACTCGTGCCCGCCGCAAACCTGGGCAACGCCATCACGTGGAGCACCAGCGCGTTTGAAATCGCCACGATGGCGGGTCCCGCGCTTGGCGGGTTCCTCGTCGCGTACACCGGTTTCGCCCCGGTCTATCTTTTGGGGGCCGTGCTCGACGTCGCCTTCGTGGTCCTGCTGGCGCCGGTAAGGTATTTTCAGACGCCCGGCGCGCGCCCGACAGGCCGCCGCACTTGGCGCGACGTGTTTGCCGGCGCCGAGTTTATCTGGCACAAAAAGATCATTCTGGGCGCCAGCACTCTGGACCTGTTTGCCGTGCTGCTCGGTGGGGCGGTCGCCCTCCTGCCTGTCTATGCCGATCGGATCCTGTATGTCGGCCCGATCGGCTTCGGCTGGTTGCGCGCCGCACCGTCGATCGGCGCGTTCGCCATGGCGATGTGGATTGCCCACCGCTCGCCGCTCCAACGTCCCGGCCGCGCCCTCCTCTGGTCGGTCGCGGGTTTCGGGGCTGCCATCGTGGTGTTCGGCTTCTCCCGTTGGTTCTGGCTTTCGCTCGTCGCGCTGTTCTTCACCGGCGCATTCGACAACATCAGCGTCGTGGTCCGCCAGTCCGTCGTCCAATTGCTCACCCCCGACAACCTGCGGGGCCGCGTCACCGCCGTGAACCAGATCTTCGTGGGCTCCTCCAACGAGATCGGGGCCCTGCGCGCCGGTCTCGCGGCCGCGCTGATCGGCCCCGTCGCTGCCGTCGTCTGGGGTGGCATCGGCACGATCGTCGTCACCGTCGCCGTGGCCCGCGCCGTGCCACCGCTGCGACGTCTGCCGTCACTGCACACGCTCCGTCCCGATACGTAATACTACGTATCCACGAAAATCTTAGGCTTTTTCGTTAGACTTCGCTTGCAGCGGACTGCATTCCCTTTCCCACCCGATGGCCGAGAACACAAAGCGCAAGTCGTTCTTCATTCTCACGCTGGCTCTGAGCCTGATGGTTGCCTTGGGGGCCGTGGTGTACCGGGTCATGCAAGACGAGGCGCTGCGGGACAGCTTGGGCGACACCTACTATGTCCTGACCCTCGCGATCATCGGGTGCGTGCTGCTGGTGATGAGCGGCTACGTCTGGGATCGCACCCTCATGCAGCGGCTGAAAACGCTGCGCACCACCGCCCACACCAGCACGGGAGACTCCAGTGAAGAAGAGGAGAGCAGCGAGCCCGACCACGACGAAATCATCGGCCTCGCGCGCAACATCGAGCGCATGGCGCAGGCCCTCCAGAAGACTGAGGCGAGCTACCGCGGGATTGTCGAGGACCAGGTCGACTTGATCTGCCGCTACCGCCTCGACGGCAAACTCACCTTCGTCAACAGCGCCTACGCCCAGGCCTTCGGCCGCAAACGCAACGAACTCGTCAGCCAGCAGTTCCCCCTTTTCTCCCCCGGGGCCGCCATCGGCGACGAACCCTATACCTTTGAGCGTGAACTCGACTTCCCGGATGGCCGCCGCCGCTGGCTGATGTGGACGCAGCGCGCGATCAAGGACGACAAGGGCGAGACTCTCGAATATCAGGGCGTCGGCCACGACATCACGCTTCGCAAAGAGGCCGAGGCCGCCCTGCTCCACGCCAAGGAGACCGCCGAGGCCGCCGATCGCGCCAAGAGCGAGTTTCTCGCCATCGTCAGCCACGAGATCCGCACGCCGATCAACGGCGTCATCGGCTTCGCCCAGATCCTCGCCGACTCCCCCCTCACCCCCGATCAGCGCGAACAGGTGGCCATCATCCGGTCCAGCGGCCAGGCCCTGGAAAAGCTCATCGCCGACATCCTCGACCTCTCGAAGATCGAGGCCGGCAAGATCGAGATCGAGTCATCCCCCTTCGGCCTCCACAAGTGCGTCGAGGAGGTCTGTGCGTTCTTCGCGCCCCGCGCGCGTGCCGCCGCCCTTGCCATCACGGCCAACATCGACCCCGACGTGCCCGCGATCGTCAACAGCGACGAATCCCGTCTGCGCCAGATCCTCACCAATCTCATCGGCAACGCCCTCAAATTCACCGAGCGCGGCTCGATCACAATCCACGTCTCCTGCATGCGCGGGGAACCCGTCAGCATGCGCGACACCCGCCGCGCCCTGCGCCTCTTCTTCTCCGTGGCGGACACCGGCATCGGCATCCCAGCGGACAAGATCTCGAAACTCTTCAAGCCGTTCAGCCAGGTCGATTCCTCCCTGGAGCGGCGCCGCAGCGGCACGGGCCTCGGCCTCATCATCTCCAAGCGCCTCTGCGAACTCATGGGCGGCTCGATCTCCGTGGACAGCAAGCCCGGCGAAGGCACGACCTTCCGCTTCTCGATCCTCACCGACTACGAGAAGGGCGACACGATGGCCCCGATGCCGCCGCGTCACGGGACGTGATGCCGCAGAATTTTTGGTAGCGGCGAGCGTTAGCGAGTGGCTCCCCGCGTCCACTCGCTCACGCTCGCCACAACCAAACACAAAAAAAACGCCGCCCCATCAAGGTCGGCGTTTCGCTTTAAAAACTGAAGCCCCGCTCAGTAGCGGTAGTGGTCCGGCTTGTACGGACCGCCGACCGGCACCCCGAGGTACGCAGCCTGGTCCTTCGTGAGCTTCGTGAGCTTGGCCCCGATCTTCTCCAGGTGCAGACGGGCGACCTCTTCGTCGAGGTGCTTCGGCAGGCGGTACACGCCGACCGCGTAGGTGTCCTTGTTCTTCCAGAGATCGAGCTGGGCGAGCGTCTGGTTGGTGAAGCTGTTCGACATGACGAACGAAGGGTGGCCCGTCGCGCAGCCGAGGTTCACAAGGCGGCCTTCGGCGAGCATGTAGATGCTGTTCCCCTTTGGGAAGGTGTACATGTCGTACTGGGGCTTGATGTTGGTGCGCTTCGCATCCGACTGGTTCAGGCGGTCGACCTGGATCTCGTTGTCGAAGTGGCCGAT
>JAPLTR010000583.1 GCA_026398065.1 Verrucomicrobiota bacterium
ATCATCATCGACGGCCTGCAAAACCCCGTCGTCGTCCGCCAGATCGACGACTCCAACGTCGAGCTGTTCATCGAATACCAGCTCAGCGCCACCCTTGAGGCAAGGTAGGCCGCCCGCTCGCGGGCGCTTCGGGGGTTGGTCGCCCCCCACCCGGGCTACTCCGCCACCTGCACCTCAAACGGCGCAAACACCTCGCGCCCGCCCAGCTTCACCTGCGCCCAGACGACATAGCGCCCCGCGCGCGGGATCGTGATCTTGAAACTCAGCGTCGGCCGCGCCGCATCCGGCTTCTGCGCCAGGTCCGTTTCCATCGGATGCAAATGCGCAAATCCGCTCCGCGCCTCGTCGAACGCCACGAGATGCGCGTACGCATCCATCACCGGCTCCATCGGCACCGGTCCGCCGTCCGCGCACGTGACGGAAAATTTCATGTCCGCCGGCTGACCCGCCCGGATCGGCTGCACCGCCGTCTCCAGCGCGAAACGAAAGCCCTCCCGCTCGGTCACCGTGGCCCCCGCCGGCCCGCCCCGCTTCCCCGCCCCGGCCTCGGCCGCCTTCGCCCCGCCGGCATCCACCTCCACGTCCGCGCTCGCATAGAGCCCGCGGGCCGTCGCGGCCGGTGTAAAATCCGCAAACACCCGGTACGTCCCGCCGCGCTGCGGCGTGAAGGCAAACGTCCACTCCCCCGGCTGGTGCCCCGGTTCCGGATGCACGTGCTGGTAGTCCGTCAACGTCGGATCGACGATCAGCAGGTGCAGCTTCCGCGTATGCGCCACGAGCAGGTCCTGCGGCTCGACCCGCTTTCCGTTCACGGTGCGCAACTCCACGATCCCCTGCGCCGGACTCCCCGCGACCAGTTCGCCCCCGCCCGCCTTTCGCCCGGCCGCCTGTCCCGCGTCCCACCGCACCGTCATCGTCACCGGCGACCGCACGGCCACCACCGGGATGAACTGCGGGTTCGACGGATCGCAGAACTCGATGGAGTTCTGCCCGCTCACGCGGAAATCCATGTGGTTGAGATTCGTGCCCGTCGGCAGAAACCGCATGCCGAGAAACACCGCAAGCGCGCCTGCCGTGATCCAACCGATCTGGCGCCACGCGTTCTTCGCCAGCGGGGCTTGGTGCAAGGGTTCGTTCATTCTTTAATATACAACCACCACCCGCCCACCGCCGCAATCCCCGCCACCGCCAGTGCTCCCGCGAGGAGCGCCCACCACGGCGCGGCCGGGGCCGACGGCTTTGTATCACCCAGATATTTATACTTCGCCGGCAGAAGCACTGCCGCCCGCCAGAGGCAAAATGTCATGACCGCCAACAACAACACCTGCCACCGCCACGCCGAAAAGTCCTTCACCTCGCTCATGATCCAGTACTGGGCCGTCACCCCCGAACACACGGCCAATAGATAGGGCGAAATGTATCCGACAAAAAATACCAGCGGCACTCCGGCCACCACCCTTCCGCCACCCCGGCCGGGATGTCTCAGGACGTAGACCAGCACCAAGACCGTTGCGACGGCACCCAGCCCGATCATCGCGTTCCGGTAGACTCGGCGCGCCGCCGGAAACCGCTCCAATTTCCCGCCAAGGATCTCGTCAATCGTTCGCAGCATACCGGCCGGTCCCGCTCACTTCCGCATCCTCGCGACGAATTCCTTCGGCTCCCACGCGCTGCCCTCCTCGCGGTGGATGATCTTCCCGTCCTCCCCGATCAGGATCGTCGACAGCGTGTGCTGGATCAGTTCGCCCTTGAGCTCCGCGATCACGCCAAACTGGGTGAGAAGATCCCGCACCGCCGCCTCCGGCCCGGTGAGAAACGAAAAGTTCGCCGTATTGATCCCGTAGCCGGCGGCATACTCCTTGAGCACGCCCGGGGTGTCATAGGCCGGGTCGAGCGTGATCGAGACAAACTCGATGCCCTTTGCTCCCGCCGCGGCCGCCTGCTTCTGCGCCGAAATCATCTTCATCGTCGAGGCCGGGCACATCGTCGCCACCGGACACCGCGTGAAGATGAAATTCAGCATGACCATCTTTCCCCGAAACCGCCCGCTCGGCACCACCCGCCCCTCCTGATCGTAGAGCGTGAACTCCGGCGCGCTCTCGCCGATCTCCCGGTAGGCGTTCTTCCCGAGGGTAAACGTGTCCTGCCGCAGCTTCAGCGCCCCGGCCGCGACCGCGTCCACCGCGTTTTTCTCGGCGGGCCAGATCTTCTCCAGCCGGAAATCCCCGGTCTTGCTCGGGATCATCTCCGCCCGGATGCGCTGCCCGGGCTTGGCCACCGCCGCATCCCCCGCCGACACAATGAACTCCATCGTCATCGCCGGCATGTAGTCCGGGATCTCGTCGTGCTGCACCACCAGGATCTTCTTGGGTACATCTACCGATACCACCACTCCGGTAAGTGGATACCGGTCGGCCGCCTTCTTCTCCGCCCCTTTCTTTTCGGGTGGGGCCGTCACGGCCTTTGCCGCGGTCCCGGCCGTCGCGCCCGCGTTCGGGGCCGACACCTCGGGATGCTTCGAGCACGCGGACCACCCCATCGCCAGCCCCGCCCCCAGCACCGCCGCCCGCGCATAAGATTTCATGGTGCTACCGATTCCCCCCGGCCATAACTTTGTCAAAGGGTTTGCGCATGACAGTGGGAGTGCTTCTGGTGGAGAGTGACCCAGTTCATGGCCCAGTCCCAACCTTCCTTTCGCACGTCCACGCACAAGCCCCGCCTCGCGGTTTTCGCCACCTTTGGCGCCGTGTGGGTCTTTGTGCTGCTCGCCTTGGGCGCCTTCACCACGAGCATCGGCGCCGGCATGGCCTTTGCCGACTGGCCCCTGTCCAACGGCTCCATCAACCCCGAGGGCTGGCTCAAAGACATCGCGATGTTCGCCGAGCATTCGCACCGCCTGTCCGGCTCCACGATGGGCCTCATCGCCATCGGCCTCGCGGTCTGGCTGCACCGCACCGAGTCCCGCGCCTGGCTCCGCCGTCTCGGCTGGGCCGGTCTCATCGTCGTGATTGTCCAGGGCCTGATCGGCGGTCAGCGCGTGCAGCTCGACGCCATGCACCTCCCGGGCTTCCAGATGTCCCTCGGCCAGATGCTCCGGGTGCCCCACGGCGTGCTCGCCCAGCTCTACGTCTGCCTCCTCATCGCCATCGCCGCCGGGTGCTCGAAATCCTGGATTGAGCGTGCCGCCCCCGTCTCGAACGCCCTGAAGAAAACCGCCCTGCTCTGCACCGGCCTCGTGCTCGTCCAGCTCACCATCGCCGTCTTCATGCGCCACAACGCCGCGGGCCTCGCGATCCCGTTCTTCCCCTACTCCACGGCCGATCACCAGCTGCTCCCGCCCAACTGGGACTACCGCGTCACGCTCCAGTTTGCCCACCGCGTCATGGCCGTCGTCCTCGCCATCGCTCTGCCCATCCTCGTGATCATGGTCCGCCGCGACCGCGCCGCCTCCCTCGGCATGCGCTTCGCCGCCTCCGCCCTCTTCAGCCTCCTCGTGCTCCAAATCTTCCTCGGCGCCCAGATCGTCTGGACGTTCCGCAAGCCCGACGTCACCACCGCCCACGTGATCGTCGGCGCCCTCGTCCTCGCCACCACCTTCTGGCTCACCTGGTCCGCGCATCGCGATGCCATCGAGCAACCTTCCGCCGCATGACCATGGATGAAGCCCCCGCCTCCACCGCGACTTTCCGCGACTACCTTGAGCTGACGAAGCCCCGGCTCAGCCTGCTCTCCGTGCTGACGGCCCTCGTCGGCTACCTCGCCGCGCGCCCGCCGTCCAACCCGTCGAAGCTCTTCTTCGTCCTCCTCGGCACCTCCCTCGCCGCCGGCGGCGTCGCCGCCCTCAACCAGTGGATGGAGAGCGACACCGATGCGCAGATGAAGCGCACCGCCGACCGTCCCATCCCCACCGGCAAGGTCGCCACCGGCTCCGCCTTCGTCCTCGGCGCGCTGATGTGCATCGCCTCGCTGTTTCTCCTCTTCGCCAAGGTCAACCTCCCCGCGTGCCTCTTCACGCTGCTGACGATCTTCTCCTACCTCGGCTGGTACACCCCCGCGAAACGCTGGTCGCTCTGGAGCACGGAGATCGGCGCCATCGCCGGCGCGTTTCCCCCGCTCATCGGCTGGACTGCTGGCGAGGGCCACGTCTCCACCCTCGGCTGGATCCTTTTTGCCGTCCTCTATTTCTGGCAGATCCCGCACTTCATGTCGATCGCGTGGACCTATCGTCGCGACTACTCCGCGGTACATTTTCCGATGCTCCCCGTGCGGGACGAAGCCGGCGGCAAGGTCGCCGCCTGGTCCTTCATCAACACCCTCGCCCTCATCGCGGTCAGCCTGCTCCCGGTCTACTACGGTTTCGCCACGAAGGCCTACGGTCTCGCCGCCATCGCCGGTGGAGCCTGGTTCCTCTGGCGCGCCGCCGTCTTCCTCCGCCCGGTCGGCCGCGACGTCTCCGCCCGCAAGCTCTTCTTCTGCTCCATCGCCTACCTCCCGCTCGTCCTCGCCGCTTTGGTCGCCGACCGGATGATTAATTTTTAATCCCTGATTTCGTCAAAGAGGCCACGGAGGAGCCACCGAGATCACAGAGCCATCACCACACTCCTCCTCCGCCTCCGTGCCCTCGGTTTGGCCGCCCTCAACGCCTCGCTCAACGGCCTCGCGACCCTCCTCATCACGGTGGGTTTTATCCTGATCAAAACCGGCCAGAAGGAAGCGCACCGCAAGGTCATGACCACCGCGTGCATCGTCTCCGCGATCTTCCTGATCGGCTATGTGACCCACAAGGTCCTCGTCCGCGGCGTGCACACGCCCTTCGGCGGCACGGGCGCCATCGCGACGGTGTACTACGTGATGCTCATCTCGCACATCCTCCTCGCGATCAGCATCGCCTATCTCGTCCCCCGCACCTTCCTCTTCGCGATCCGCGGCGATTTCGAAAAGCACAAGCGCTGGGCGAAATTCACCTTCCCCATCTGGTACTACGTCAGCGTGACCGGCGTCCTCGTTTACTTCTTCCTCTACCAGTGGTGGCCGGCCGCGCGGTGAGCCTTTGTTCGGAGTCTCTTGATCGAACGAACGGTTCGGCTGGATGCTGAGGTATGAGCGAGACGGTTTTTCTCGGACTTAACCAATACCTCCTTTGAGCCGGCCAGACCACTCCACGCAAAGCTCGGTCCCCCACCCGAAAGATATTGAAGGAGACACGAACCTGCAAAGGAACCGGCCCGAAGGTGCACCTTGAGCTCCTCCAATTCCTTGAAACCAGCAAAGGATTTCCGGGATCGCATGCCCGCCGCCCGCCCCTTGCCCCGGAGTGGACCGAGGAAGCCCCCCTGAAATAAATCATCCATGCGTGAGGCGGTGCGGGGCGGGCGACGCGACCGATGCCATTCTGGACATCCCGACCCGACAGGTCACCATCGACACTCGTTCCTCTGTCATGCCCGCTCCCACGACCGAATCCAACCGATCGTTTTACAAGTTCATTTCGCACCTCGCGCTTTGGTGCACGCTGCTGATGGGGGGCGCAGGGTCGCTGCCGGCCCAGCCCGCGATCGTCCAGCAGCCCCGGCGTCTGGCGATCACCCTCGGTCAGCCGGCGACTTTCTCGGTCACGACCGGCAACGCGGTGCGGCCGTCGTTTCAATGGCGGAAGAACGGGGTCCCGGTGACGGGTGCGTCTCTTGGCACATTGCACATTCCGGCCACGGTGCCGGCCGACGCCGGGTCGTACGATGTGGTCGTGGCGGATGCCACGGGCAGCGCCACGTCGTCGGCGGCGGCGCTGGTACTCGCCGAACCGCCCACGATCAATCTCGACCAATGGCGCTGGCGAAATCCGGCGCCCCAGGGCAACACCCTGTCCGGTGGCGTGATCTGGACCGGAACCCGCTTCCTCACCGCCGGATGGGGAGGCACGATCCTCACCAGCGACGACGGCACGACGTGGGCGAATGTCAGTTTTCCCAGCAAAACTTTTTTTTGGGGCGTGGCGAGCGGTGGCGGTCGGATGGTCGCCGTCGGCGAAAAGGGGGTGATCGTGACGAGCACGGACGCGGCTGCCTGGACCCCGCAAAACTCCGGAACCACCGTGGACCTGCACGCGGTGGTCTGGGCGGGGACCATGTTTGTCGCGTGCGGATCGGGCGCCTTTCTGACGAGTCCCGATGGCGTCAGTTGGACGCAGCGAACCGGCCCGTATAACGGCGCGAGCGCAATGGCGTGGAACGGATCGCTCCTGGTGGCGACCGTCAACTCCGGCTTGAGGGCCGAGTTGGCGACGAGCCCGGATGCGATCACATGGACGACGCGCCCGATCACCACGTCATTTTCCAGTGCGCATCTCAATGCCGTGACCTGGACCGGCACCCAGTTTGTCGCGGTGGGCGCCCCTGGTCTCATCGTGACGAGCCGGGACGGGGTCACGTGGAACTCGGCCGTGACCGACACGTACCTCGAACTGTTTGCCGTGGGTGGGAGCGGCTCACGGTTGGTCGCGGCGGGAGAAGGGCGCAAGATCCTGAGCACGGAGGACGGTGCGAAGTGGACGTCGCGCGAGCTGGACATCCCGGATTTGTCTCCCGGCGGAAATTTTCACGGGGTGGCGTGGAACGGCCGGCAGTTTGTCGTCGTGGGCGAGGCGGGCATGATCTTCACGAGCGCGGACGGCGTCGAGTGGCTGTGGCGCAGTACCCGGATCCCGCTGGGGCTCGGAGCGGTCACTTCCAACGGCAGCCGCACCGTGGCCGTGGGGAGCAGCGCCACCTACCTCACCACGGATGGCGTGAGCTGGAGCACCCCGGCCCCAGTGATCTGGGGACCCGGTGCCGGCACGAGCGGCATCGCCTGGATGGGTGACCGGTTTGTGCGGATGGCCGGATGGTTTATCGGGACCAGTCAGGACGGCGCCGCCTGGTCCTATCTGGATAACAAGCTGCGTCGCGAGATGAATGCCGTGATTTGGAACGGTGCACAGTGTGTCGCGGTGGGCGAGAGCGGCACCATCTTGACCAGCCCGGACAGCGAGACCTGGACCGAGCGACGCGCCGGTTCGCTGGGCATGCTCTATGCCGTGGCATGGAGCGGAAAACGGTTTGTGGTGGTGGGGTACGGAAACTCCACCAGCACCGACGGGATCGCGTGGACGGCGGTGGACTCCCTCTACGGAGGTTTCAGCGTGGTGTGGAGCGGCACGCAGTTTGTGATCGTGGGGGCCGAGGGGGCGATCGTGACGAGCCCCGATGGCCTCGTGTGGACCCGGCGGGTGTCCGGCACGACCCAACCTCTGAATGGCGTGACTTGGGACGGCCGGCGATTTGTGGCCGTGGGCGGCTACGGCACCATCCTGTCGAGCGCCGACGGAATCACGTGGACGAGCCACCGTTCGGGCACCGTCACGTCGTTGAAGGCGATCCATTGGACGGGAGCGTACTACGTCGTGCTGGGTGACAACGGGATCGTGCTCACGGCGCACGCGCAGCCGGAGTTTGCGCCGAAGATTCTGACCCAGCCTGAAGCGCAGACGGTCCCGCAGGGCGCTAGCGCGCGCTTTTCCGTGACGGCCACCGGCGATCCAGCCCCGACCTACCAATGGAGGAAAAATGGCGTGGAGATACCGGGGGCGACGATGGATGCGCTGTTTCTGCCGTCCGTCAGCGCAGGGGCGGCGGCCACTTACTCGGTGCGCGTGGCCAATGCCCGCGGCAGCCAGCTCAGTGTAGACGCCGCCCTCGCCGTCGACGCGGAGACGACGGCGGAGCTGCAGCAATGGACCTGGCGAAATCCGCTGCCTCACGGCGACTCGCTCACGGCGATCGCGTCGGACGGCAGCCAGTTTGTCGCCGTGGGAAACAACGGCCTCACGAAAACCACGGCGGACGGGGTTGGCTGGAGCGTGCACCAGGCCGATGGTCAGGGCAATTCGTTGCTGGCGATCGCGCGGGGGGCCGGCCGGTTTGTGGCTGTGGGCTACAATGAAACGATCGTGTCCAGCGCGAACGGGATCGAATGGACGCGCCATGGAGTTGGCGGCTTCAATACGCTGCAGTCGGTCGCCTGGAGCGGCAGCCAGTTCCTGGCCGTGGGCGAGCGCGGCACGGTCTTCACCAGCCCGGACGGCATCGCTTGGACGAAAAGAACCGTGGGGGCCAGCGTCGGCCTCATTTCCGTGGCTTGGGGCGGCAGCCAGTTTGTGGCAACGGCTATGAGTCAGGGCAGTTTCACCAGCCCGGACGGCGTCACGTGGACGCGCCGCACTTCCGCCACGCTGCTCGGGGTGCGGAGCGTGGCCTCAAACGGAAGCCTCTTTGTCGCGGTCGGAGACACCGGCAGGATCGTCACCAGCCCGGACGGGATCGCCTGGACGGTCACGTCCTTCAACTCAACGGACAGTTTGGCGAGCGTGGTTTGGAACGGCGCGGTCTTTGTCGCGGTGGGATCGAACGGCACCCTCTTCACCAGTCCGAACGGCTCGGAATGGACTCCGCGCAGCACCGGCATGAAAAACGGGCTGACCGCTGTGGCGTGGAATGGAAAGCAATGGCTGGCGGTCGGCGAACAGGGCGCAGTGCTGACCAGCACCGACGGGGCGGTGTGGACCAACCGGACGTCCGGCCTGACCTCCCCGCTGCGGGCGGTGGCGTCGAATAGGAATGTGACCGTGGCCGTAGGCGCGGGCGGCACCGTGATGACGAGTCCGGATGGCGTCGCTTGGGTGTCGCGCAACGCGGGCACCACCAAGACACTCAACAGCGTCGCCTGGATCGCTGGCCAGTTTTTCGCGATGGGCGCCGGCGGGACGTTCCGGACGAGTGCCGACGGCACCACCTGGACCGTTCGGGACTCCCCCTCCACAGCCGGGTTCAATGCCATTTGCTGGAACGGCAGCATGTATGTGATGGTAGGCGAAGGCGGTATCATCCAGGTGAGCTACGACACCGTGGTGTGGAGCAATATCCCCATCGATCCCAGCGCGCGATATGACCTCACCGGCGTGACGTGGGACGGAAAACAATTTGTGGCCGTGGGGACCGGTGCGACGATCCTGACCAGCCCCGATGGCATCCGGTGGCAGGGACGCAGGACCACGGGCAATGATTCGCTGGCCGCAATTGTTTGGAATGGGACGAAACTGGTCGCGGTGGGAACCTCCGGGGCGGTCCACACCAGTGCCGACGGGGCGAATTGGGTTCGCTCTGACGCAGGCGTGACCGATTTCTTCCAGGCGGTGAGCTGGAACGGCGGCCAGTTCGTCGCCGTGGGCGGAGCGGGCGCGATCCTCGCCAGCGCGGATGGCGTGACCTGGCGCCGCTTGGAATTGGCAACCGGCAACCGGCTCTCGGGAGTGACGTGGGATGGCGGCCAGTTTGTCGCCGTCGGAGAGAATGGCACGATCCTCACCTCTGGCGGCGCCACGGAGCCGGCGGCGCCGGTGGTCACCCGGCAGCCCGTCGCCCAGTCGACGATGGCCGGTGGCAATGTCGCGCTCACCGTCAGCGTGTCTGGCGTGCCGAAGCCCGCCTTGCAGTGGTTCAAGAACGGGGTGCCGGTGACCGGCGCCACCGCCGCGACCCTGTCGCTGGCCGGCGTGCGGCCCACGGACAGCGGTCACTATTCCGTGGTCGCCACCAACGCCAGGGGCGCGACTACCAGCAACCCCGTTGCCCTTGCCGTGACGCCACCGGCGGGCGCCGCGGCGGCCCGCCTGATCAACGTCTCGATCCTCGCCCCGCTCGCGTCGCCCGATGACAGCATCACGTTGGGCACGGTCGTGGGCGGCCACGGCACCCTCGGGGTGAAGCCGGTGCTCGTGCGCGCGGCCGGGCCCTCGCTGCGCTCACTCGGCGTGGCCGACCCGCTCGCGGACCCGCAGCTGGAGTTCTACCTTGGCAGCACAAAGACCGTCGAAAATGACAACTGGGGCGGCGGCAGCGCGCTGGCCGGCGCCTTCGTCGCGGTAGGCGCGTTTCCCTTCGAGCAGGTGGCATCGCTGGACGCGGCGATCTTCGCTCCCGCCCTCGCGCCGGGCGGGTATTCGGCGCGCGTAGCCGGCCACGGCGGCACCGGACCCGTGCTGCTCGAATTGTACGAATCGACGCCGGGTGGCGCTTTCACACCGGTCACGCCACGGTTCATCAACGCCTCGGTGCTGAAGCAGGTCGGCCCCGGATTCACGGTCGGTTTCGTGATCGGCGGTGGTGCATGGCGCCAGATACTCGTTCGCGCGATCGGTCCTGGCCTCGCCGCCGTGGGAGTGACCGGGGGCTTTCTGACCGACCCGCAACTCGCGCTCCACGCCGGCGGAACCACGGTCGGTCTCAACGACGACTGGGGCGGCCTCACCTCGCTCGCGGCCGCATCGACGGCGGTGGGAGCCTTTCAAGTGCCGGCAAACTCCCGCGACGCAGTGCTGATGGGCACCTTGGAGCCGGGAAACTACACGGTACGCGTCGCGGGGCCTCCGGGACAAACGGGCCTTGTGCTCGTGGAGGTGTACGAGATGCCGTGACGGATCGCGAACCTCGCCGACTTACGCCGCCCGCCTCCGCCATCGGCGCGGCAGCAGCGAAATTCCCAGCCGCGTCAGCGCCGCGTCGGCGATGAACAGCGCAGCCCAGGCCACCAGCACCCAGGCGCGCACCGAGCGCCACGTGATTGGGCGCGGGGCGTTCCAGATCTGCGCGAGGTCGAGGCGCTCCTGGCCGCCGCTCCGCGTGCTGAGCTGCCGCAGCTCCACCAGGCGCGTGCGGTCATAGCTCCACTCCGCAGAGCCCGCCACCGCGATCGGCCCGAAGGGCAGCGCCGCCGCGCCCACCCGCACCGCACCGCGCGCCATCCGGCCGGGCGCCAGCTCCGCGGTCGCGCGAAACCGGCCCGGCTCGATCTTTTCCCAGACCAGCGGGCGCACGCTCACCGCGGTCGAGGCGCCGCCGCTTTCCGCCAGCGAGGCCACCGGCGGCGTTTGCGCGACCCGGGCGTTCCAGGTCTCGTCGTAAAGCAGTTCGAGCGTCAGGCGCTCGCCGTCGATCTCCGTCCGCAGCGCGAGTCCCGTCGGCGCGTCGTCGCCGGCGAGCCAGCGCGAGAGCGTCTGCACAAAATCTCCATAACCCGGCCACGCGCGGATGCGCTCCGAATGCGGCCCGCCCAGCGGAAACGACACCGCCGCCGTCCGTCCCGCGCCGCGCTGCCACGCCGCCACCAGCGGCGCCGCGTACTCGTCCGTCGTCACCAGCGCCGCCGTCGCGCCCGGCCGCAGGTAGCTCAGGTTGTAGCCGTCCACCGCCGCCAGCCACTGCGGCGCGCGCGCCGCGATCTCCGCCCAACCCGGCGTGCCCGACGTGCCGGTCACATCCGTGACAAACGCCGAACGCGCGATCGACACCGTCTCCTGCGCAAAGATCGCCGGCAGTTCCGCCGCGTCCGCGCTGAAAAACATCCGCCCGCCCCCGCCCGCGGCGACCTCCTTGAGGATGTCCGCGTCGCGGTCGCTCTCCGTG
>JAPLTR010000706.1 GCA_026398065.1 Verrucomicrobiota bacterium
CGCGAAGCGATCGGCCGCGCCATCGCGGCGTGCCAGCCCGGCGACTGCCTCCTCATCGCCGGCAAGGGCCACGAGACGCTCCAGGAGTGCGCCGACACCGTGTTTCCCTTCGACGATCGGCAGGTCGCGCGGGAACTCCTGCGCGCCATCCAGCACCATTCCTAAATGCCCGTCTTCTCTCCAGTCACGCTGGCGCAGTGGACCGGTGGCACCTGGTCGGCGCTGCCGGCCGCGCCGCTCACCGGGTTCACCATCGACACGCGCACGGCGCGGGCGGGGCAGGTGTTTGTCGCGATCCGCAGCGGGCAGCGCGACGGGCATGAGTTTCTCGCCGCGGCGCAGGCCGCGGGGGCGGGGGCCGCGCTCGTCGCGACCGCCGACCCGGCGCTGGCGTTGCCGCAGCTCGTGGTCGCGGACCCGCTGGCGGCGTTTCAGGCGATCGCGCGCGAGCACCGCCGGACGTTTCGCGGGCCGGTCATCGGCATTTCGGGGAGTGCGGGAAAGACGTCGACGAAGAACCTCCTGGCCCTCCTCCTTGGCGGCGAAGGCGGCGGCGTCCTCGCCACGGAGGGCAACCTCAACAACCACCTCGGCGTCCCGCTGACCCTCACGCGCCTCGATCCGGACGCGCACCGGTTCGCCGTCGTCGAGGCCGGCATCAGCGCCCCCGGCGAGATGCGCCCGCTCGCCGACATGATCGAGCCCGACGTCTCGCTCATCACGCTCGTCGCGCCCGCGCACACGCTGGAGCTCGGCGGACTCGAGGGCGTCGCGCGCGAGAAGGCCGTCCTCCCCGCGGCCACGCGGGCGGCGGGCGTCGCGATCTTTCCGAAGCAGGCCGCGGAGTTCGCCGCGTTCCATGAACTCGGGGTGCGCACGATGGTCGTCGAACGGGCCGAGGTCATCCGCCCCGCCGAGCCGCCGAAGGACAAGGTCTATTTCGCCATCACGCAGCGGGGGGACTCCACCGCGGTCGCGCTCGCCTACGGACCGCCGCCACCGCTCGTGTTCACCTTCCGGCGCGTGACCGACGGCATGGCCCAGAACGCCGCGCTCGCGATCTGCGCCGCGCTCTGGCTCGGCGTCCGCCGCGAGACGATCCAGGCCCGGCTCGCCGACTGGCAGCCCGCGAAGCTCCGCGGCGAGATCCGGCGCGACGACGGCCGCCTGCTCTACCTCGACTGCTACAACGCGAACCCCGCCTCGATGGCGGACGCGCTGGCGACCTTCGTGGCCATCGCGCCCGAGGCTGAACCGCGCCTCTACATCATCGGATGCATGGAGGAGCTCGGCCCTGACGCGCCCGCCCACCACCGCCAGCTCGGGCGTTCCCTGCCGATGCGCGACTGCGACCGGCTCTACGTCGTCGGCACGCACGCCAGCGCGGTGTGCGCGGGGGTGCTGGACCAGGATGACTTTACGCGTCAGATCGAAATGACCTCGTCGCTCCAGCCCATCGCGGACGGCCTCGCCGGGTGGCGCGGGTCCGTGTTCATCAAGGGCAGCCGCCGCTACCAATTGGAGAAGGTCCTCGAACTGCAGCCGTCGCGTCCCGTGCCATGCTGACCTACCTCGCCGACTTCGAGAATTTCTTCGGTCCGCTGCGCGTCTTTCGCTCGCTGACGTTCCGCACCGTGGGCGCGGCCGTGACCGCCGCGCTGATCGGCTTCCTGATCGGCCCGTGGCTGATCGCGCGGCTGCGCAAGCTGAAGTTTGGCCAGCACTACGACGACGACCGCACCGGGGATCTTGCGAAGCGGTTCGACAAGAAGAACACGCCCACGATGGGCGGCCTGCTGATCTTCGGCGCCGTGTTTCTCGGCTCGTTTCTCTGGGCCGAGCCCAAGATTTGGGTCGTGGTGGCGCTCTTCGTGTACACGGCGCTCACGGCCGTGGGCTTCCGCGACGACTGGCTGAAAGTTGTCCACAAGAACCGCAACGGCATCTCGTCGCGCGAAAAGATCTTCTGGCAGACGCTCGTGACCATCGTCGCGCTCGCCGCGCTGCTCTGGCATCCCGCCAGCACGGACAAGATCCGCGAACTGTGGGTGCCGTTCGTGAAGCACCCCGTGCTCACGTTCTCCGGCCTGCTGGGGCTGCCCGCGCTGTTCGCGGTGATCTACCTCTGGCTCGTCGGCTTCAGCAACGCAATCAACCTCACCGACGGCCTCGACGGCCTCGCGATCGGCTGCACGATTTCGGTGACGCTCGTGTATGGGATTCTGGCCTACATCGCGGGCAACGTCATTCTCTCCGAATACCTCCTGGTCCCCTACGTGGCCGGCGCGGGTGAACTCACGGTGGTCTGCGGCTCGCTCGTCGGCGCGGGCCTCGCGTTCCTCTGGTACAACTCCTATCCGGCCGAGCTCTTCATGGGCGACACCGGCTCGCTCGCGCTCGGCGGGCTCATCGGCATCATGGCCTTCATGGTGCAGCAGCCGCTCACGCTGGTGATCGTCGGCGGCGTCTTCGTGTGGGAGGCGGTGTCGGTGATCATCCAGGTCTCGTATTTCAAATTCACCAAGCGCCGCAGCGCGACGGGGGAGGGGAAGCGCTTCTTCCTCATGGCTCCGATCCACCATCATTTTCAAAAGCAAGGCTGGCCCGAGACGAAGGTGGTCCTCCGTTTCTGGGTGCTCTCGCTCATCTGCGCGCTCGCCGGCCTCGGCACGCTGAAACTGCGCTGATATGAAAACCGTTCCCTCCGTCCCTCTCCCGTCCGTTTCGCCGGCGCCTGCCGGTGCGGCGCGCTTCGTCAGCAGTGTGAAAGTCCACCAGCCGGTCGTCGCGAGCAACCGCGACTTCGTCCGCGCGTGGGCCGCCCGCCGCGCCAAGCTCGCCGCCGCGGCCGGCCGGCGTCCGCCGGCCCGCTAGCTGCGGCGCGCCCATCTCGATTGAAGTAGCCATCGCCTTTTCACACCTTTAGAAAACTCCCAACCATTCCTCCTATGAAAATCCTCAAAATTTTCGGCATTGTCGTGGGCATCCACGTGTTTGCCCTCGTCCTGATTTTCGCCAACCCGGGCTGCAGCTCCTCCGCCAAGCCCACGCCCGCCGCCACCGATACCATTGCCAAGGCCGACCCGGCGCCCGCGCCGATCGTCGTCCCGAACACCGCCGCCCCGATCAGCTTCAATCCCGATGCGCCGGCCATGGCCGCCCCGACTCCCGTCCGCTTCACGCCGACGCGGCCCAACACGCCCGCCGCCAGCGCCCTCGTCGCCGAGCCGGTGAAGGACGTGACGCCGATGACGACGTACGCGGTGAAATCCGGCGACAGCCTGTGGAGCATCGCAAACCGGAACAAGCTCACCCCGTCCGAACTTGCCACCGCCAACAATTTGAAGAGCAACGCCGTGCTTCAGCCCGGCCAGAAGCTCATCATTCCCGGCAAGACTTCCCATGCCGCGCCGACGTCGGCCGCGACCGCGCCCGCCACCGCCGCCACGACCTCCAACGTCAAGGCCGCCGACACCGTCCCCGCCAAGGCCGGTGGCCTGCGCCACACCGTGAAGTCCGGCGAGACCCTCGGCACGATCGCGCAGAAGTACGGCGTGAAACAGCGCGATCTCGCCATCGCCAACAACATCACCGACCCGCTGAAACTGGCCGCGGGCAAGGAGCTCGTCATTCCCGGCTGGGATCCCAAGTCGCCGAAGTCCGCGACGAAGTCCCCGGGGACCACCGCGGCGAAGCCGCTGCCCGACGCCGCGAGCTTTGCCCCGCCGGCGACCGACCAGGCTCCGCCCGTGATTTCCGCGCAGCCGGCGCCCGCGGCCGAGGTGCCGGTCATCCGCGTGGAAGAATCCAAGAAACCCTAACCGGAATCCCGACCGCCGACCCCCATGGCCAGCGACCGGCCCGCCGAGACCACTCGCGCGCGGCTCCTCCTCAATCCGGCGACGATCATCCTCGTCTGTGCCATCGGGCTCACCAGCCTCGGCCTCTCGATCTTGTTCAGCGCGAGCGCGTCGTTCAAGACGAAGCAGGGGGTGGACGTGCCGTATCAGTACCTGCAGAAACAGATCGTCGGCGTCGTGGCCGCCGCCGCGCTCTGCTTCATCGCGAGCCGCGTCAACCTCGACTACCTGCGCCGCTACGCCTGGTGGATCGGCGGCGTGCTGCTGGTGGGGCTCGTGCTGGTGCTGATCCCGCATGTGGGCATCGACGTGAAGGGGAGCCGGCGGTGGCTCGGCTACGGGGCGTTGCGCCTGCAGGTCTCGGAGTTTGCGAAGTTCGGCCTGGTCTTCTGCGTCGCGCACTACCTCGCGCTCAACCAGACCCGCATCGGCGAGTTCAAGCGCGGTTTCCTGATCCCGCTGGGCATCATCGGCGCCTTTGCCGTCCTCGTGATGAAGGAGCCGGACTTCGGCACCGCCGCGCTGATGGTCGCCGTCGGCCTCGTGCTGCTCTTTCTCGCGGGCGCGAAGTGGCGCTACACGCTCCCCGCCATCGTGCTCGTGGGCACGGCGTTTGCCGTCGTCGTGTCCTTCAACGAGAACCGCATGCGCCGCCTGATGGAGTTCATGAGCGAGGAAAAATCCTACCAGCTGCGCCAGGCGCTCGCGGCCTTCGCCGCCGGCGGCACCGACGGTACGGGACTCGGCCAAGGCCGCCAGCAGCTCACCTATCTTCCCGAGGCGCACACGGACTTCATCTTCTCCATCGTCGGCGAGGAACTGGGCCTGTGGTGCACGCTGGGCGTGGTCGTCGTGTTCACGATCATGTTCATCGCGGGTCTCATCCACCTGCGGCGCGCGCCGAACCTGTTTCATTTCCTCCTCGTGACCGGATGCCTGCTCATGATCTGCATGCAGGCGATCATCAACCTCGGGGTCGTGACCGGGATTTTCCCGACCAAGGGCATGTCGCTGCCGTTCATCAGCGCCGGCCTCTCCAATCTCCTGCTGATGGGCCTGCTGCTCGGCATTCTGCTTAACACCCAACGTACCTGGGGGCGCGTCGCCCTGCCGACCAGTGCGCGCTCGATGCGGGAGGTTCTGGCATGAGCAAATACCTGATATCCTGCGGTGGCACCGGCGGGCACCTTTCGCCCGGCATTTCCCTGGCCGAGGGCCTGATGGCGCGCGGCCACGAGGCCGTGCTGCTGGTCAGCCAGAAGAAGGTCGATTCGCGGCTGCTCGAAAAGTACCCGCAGCTCCGTTTCGAGCGGATGCCCGGCACCGGCTTTTCCTTCAACCCGGTGCAGCTCCTCAAATGCGTCGCCTCGCAGGCGCGCGCGTTTGTCCAGTGCCTGCGGCTGGTGCGGACGATGCGGCCCGACGGCCTCGTCGGCTTCGGCGGCTTCACCTCGGCGCCGATCGTGGTGGCCGGCCGCCTGCTCGGCGTGCCCGTCGCGCTGCACGAGTCCAACCGCGTGCCCGGCCTCGCGATCCGCTCGCTCGGACGGTTTGCGCGGCGCGTTTACCTGCCGCCCGGCATCCGGCTCCCGAGCGTCCGCGCCTCTGCGACGCGCCATATCGGCCTGCCGGTGCGGCGCGAGTTCACGCGGACGGCGCAGGCGGCGGCGCGGGTCGCGCTCGGCCTCGATCCCAATCAGAAGGTCCTCGTCATCCTCGGCGGCAGCCAGGGGTCCGGCGCGCTCAACGACTGGGTGCGCGACCACGTCCAGCCGCTCGCGGCCGAGGGCATCCAGGTTTACTGCGTCACCGGCCTGGGCAAGGGCCGGGACGGCGCGAGGGTGCACGCCTCCAAGACCGGCGCCCCCGTGCGGTCGGAGTTTGTCGCGTTCAGCGACCGCATCGCCGAACTGCTCTCCGCGGCGGACCTCGTCGTGTCGCGGGCCGGGGCCGGGACGCTTGCCGAGCTGATCCGGTGCGAGACGCCCGCGATCCTCGTGCCGTATCCGCAGGCCGCGGACGACCACCAGCGGGCCAACGCGGCCTTCTTCGAGCGCCAGGGCGGCGGCATCGTCGTCGAGCAGACGCAGCTCGCCGGGCTGCAGGCGGAGGTGCTCGACATCATTTTCAACGACTGGCTGCTGCGGCAGTTCCGCGGCAACCTCCAGCGCATGGACCGGGCGAACTCCCTCGAGCTCATGTTGCACGACCTCGAGCAGCTGGCCGGTCCGCGCGACCTGCCCCCGGCCAGCGCGCAACCCGCCGTGGCATGACCGCCCCCGCTCCAGTGCAGGCGGCGCCGGGCCCGGTGACGCGGCGTTGGGACGAGGTGGCGGCGGCGCTTCGGCCGTCGCTCTCGCCCGCGGCGAAGCTGACCCGCGAGGAATCGCTGGCCGGCAAGACGACCATGCGCGTGGGCGGCGCCGCGCGCCTCTATGCCGAGCCGGCCTCGGTGGCGGACCTGCAGGCCCTGCTGGCGGGCGCGAAGTCCCACGGCGTGGCGGTCCTCATGCTGGGACGGGGCTCGAACCTGATCGTGCCCGACGAGGGTGTGGACGGCCTGGTGATCTCGCTCGCCCACGAGGCCTGGGCCGGCTTCGAGCCGACGGGCGACGGCCGCGTGCGGGTGGGCGCGGGTCTGCGGTTGAAAAATCTGTGCGGGCTCGCCGCGAAGGCCGGGCTGGGCGGTTTCGAGTTTCTGGAGGGCATCCCCGGCAATGTCGGCGGAGCGCTCCGGATGAATGCCGGCGCGATGGGCGGCTGGATGTTCGACGTCGTCGAGGAGGTCCGGCTCATGACGATGGACGGGGCGGTGCGAAATCTCCCGCGGGCGGCGATGCACGTGGACTACCGGCACTGCGCGGAACTGCACGACGCGATCGCGCTCGTCGCCGTCCTGCGGCCGGCGACGCAGGCGGACGCCGCGGCGGTCAAAAGCCAGATGGAGGCGTACTCGCGCAAGCGCCACGAGTCCCAGCCGCGCGAGCCGAGCGCGGGGTGCATTTTCAAGAATCCCCCGGGCCAGTCCGCGGGGCGCCTGATCGACGAGAGCGGACTGAAGGGCGAGCGGGTGGGGGACGCCGAGGTGTCGCCGACCCATGCGAACTTCATCGTGAACCTCGGCCGCGCGACCGGTGGCGATGTGCTGGAACTGGTCCGCCGCGTGCGCGCCCGCGTGAAGCAGGTCAAGGGCGTGGACCTCGAGCCCGAGGCCCTGCTCTACGGGAAAAACTGGAAGGACGTGCTGTGAACGCGGAATTTCCGAATTTTGATTTTGGATTTTCGATTGGCCGGACGCCGGATGGGCGCCAGGGCCGATTCGCGCACTCCTGATCCAATCGAAAATCCCAAATCGAAATTCGAAAATCCAAATTTCTTCCATGAGCACTCCTCTACCCATCATCGCCGTGTTCGCCGGCGGCATTTCCGCCGAGCGCGAGGTTTCCCTCGGCTCCGGCAAGGCATCGGCCATCGCCCTCGCGCGGTCGTACCCGACCCAGCTCTTTGAACTGACTGCCGACGCGCTGCCCGCGGGCCTCGACCCGAAACGGCACGTCGTCTTCTCGACCCTGCACGGCACGTTCGGCGAGGACGGCCAGATGCAGCGTCTGCTCGATGCGGCGGGCGTCACCTACGCGGGCTGCGACGCGGCCAGCAGCGAACTCACTATGGACAAGACGCGCACCAAGGACGCCGCGGCGGCCAAGGGCGTGCGCGTGGCCGATGCCGTGCGCTTCGTGGCGGCGGGCAAGCCCACGGCCGACGCCGTCGTCGCCAAGCTCGGCGAGAGCGTCGTCGTGAAACCCAACAACGAGGGCAGCAGCGTCGGGCTGAGCGTCATCGGCACCCGCGCGGAGCTGGCGGAGAAGCTCGCCACGATCACCGCCGGTTCCTGGCTGATCGAGCGCCGCATCATCGGCCGCGAGCTGTCGGTGGGCGTGCTCGGGGGCAAGGCGATGGGCGTGGTCGAGATCCGCCCGAAGTCCGGCGTGTACGAGTACTCGAGCAAGTACACGAAGGGCATGACGGAGTATTTCGCGCCGGCGCCGCTCGACGACGCGACGACGGCGAAGGTGCAGCGCGCGGCGGAAACGGCGTTCGCCGCGTGCGGGTGCCGCGACTATGCGCGGGTGGATTTCATTTTACCGGCGGACGGCGACGCGTTTTTGCTGGAAATTAACACGCTGCCCGGCATGAAAGAGACGAGTTTGCTGCCGATGAGTGCGCGTTGCGCGGGACTGGATTTTACGGGACTGGTGAGGGAGCTGGTGAGGCCTGCGCTGCTGCGTTTTCAAAAGGCGGCGCCTGCCCTACGCCCGTGAGCCAAGACCTCGTCAACGCCCCGACCGCCCGCAGCTGGAGAGACATTCCCCAGCCAGTGAAACCGCGCGCCATGTCGCGGGGCGGCAAGTGGCGCCTCACGACGTCGGTCATGCGCGGCACGGCGGCGGTGACGGTCCTCGGGCTGACGGCCTGGGGCGTCTGGGAAGTGATCCGCGTCCTGCAGGAGGATCCGACGACGATGCCCGCGGCGGCGAAGACCGTGGCGGTGAAGAATCTCGAGCTGCGCACCGACGGCGTCCTCGGCAACGACTGGCTCGCCCGCACGCTGGCGCTGCCGAAGCACACCTCGCTGACGGAGCTCGACCTCCAGGTGATGCGCACCCGGTTGCTCGCGAGCGGGCAGGTCAACGCCGCCTGGCTGACGAAGTATTTTCCCGACACGCTGAAGGTGCAGGTCGCGGAGCGGACCCCCGTGGTGCGCGTGATGGCGGAGCTGCGCGGGCGCCAGGTGGCGCTGCTCGTGGCGCGCGACGGCGTGGTGTTCGAAGGCCACGGCTACGAGGCGGCGTTGCTCGATTCGCTGCCCTGGCTCGACGGGGTCAAGCTGACCTTCAACGGCGAGCGCTATGAGCCGGTCGCCGACATGGCGCTGGTCGCCGACCTGCTGAGCCGCGCGCAGGTGGATGCCCCGCACCTCTACAGGACGTGGAACGTGGTGTCGCTCGCCCGGCTCAAGTCCGACGCGGAGGTCCAGGTGCGGACCAAACCGGGCACGACCGTGGTGTTTGCGGCCAACGCCGATTTTTTCCAGCAGATCGCCCGGCTCGACTACCAGTGGGACCTCTTCGGCAAGGAGCCGGTGCCGCCGGTGAAGATCGACCTGTCGCTCGGCAATGAGGTGCTCGTGGCGTTTCAACCGGCGGGTCTGGCCCAGGTCCCGATCGCCCCTGCCGCCGTGGCGAAGCCCGCCCCGGCGCCGACCCTGAACTTTTTTCCCAATTCCCAGCCCAAACCGAAACTGTGAGCTCTCGACCCTCCTTCATCGGTGCCGTTGAAATCGGCACCTCCAAAATCAGCGTCCTTGTCGGCGAGTACACCGGGCGCGAGCTCGCGATCATCGGCTGCGGCGAGTGCTCCTCCCGCGGCATCATCAAGGGCGGCGTGGTCGACTACAAGGCCGCCAGCGAGTGCACGCACAGCGCGCTCGAGCAGGCCGAGCGCGACGCCGGCGAGCGCATCGAGCTCGTCTTCCTCGCCCAGACCGGCGGCCACTTGGAAGGTTTTTACAACGAGGCCTCGGTGAACGTGAAGGCGGCGGACAACATGATCGAGCCGGCCGACATCCGCACGGTGTGCGACCTGGCGAAGTCCAAACAATTGCCCGAGGGCCGCGCCGTGGTGCACCACATCCGCCGGCCCTTCCGGGTCGATGGTCGCCTCGTCCCCGCGATGCCGGAAAATCTCGTGGGGCAGCGCCTCGAGGTCGGCTACTGGACGGTCCATGGCCAGGAGCAGCGCCTGGCGGACAACATCCATGTCATCCGCGGTTTCAATCTGGAGGTGCGCGAACTCGTCCTGTCGAGCCTCGCCTCGGGTCACATGGTGACGACTGCGGAGGACCGGCAGCACGGCGTGCTCGTCCTCGACATCGGCGCAGGCACGACAGACTACGTGCTCTATCGCGACGGCGCGCCCCACACGACCGGCGTCCTGCCGGTGGGCGGCACGCACCTGACCAACGACCTCAGCATCGGCCTGCGGCTCACCGACGGGCAGGCGGAGAAGCTGAAGCTCCGTTTCGGCCGCGCCAATGTGCAGACGAAGGACCGCGCCACGAAGGTCTGGCTCGACGGGAATTTCTCGATCGGCGACCGCCAGTTTTCCCAGCAGGCGATCGAGCACATCACCTCGGCCCGCACGTGGGAGCTGCTGGAGGTCGTGAAGAAGCGCCTCGGCAACGCGTTCTCGCCCGAGACCTGCGCCGCCGGGGTCGTCCTCACGGGCGGCACGGCCAAGCTCGCCGGGATCGCCGACGTCGCCGCCAAGGTTTTCGGGGTGCCGACGCACCTCGGCGAGGCGCCCACCTGGGTGGCGGAAAATCTCCGCGACCCCGGGTTTCACACGAGCCTCGGACTCCTGTACTACGGAGTCAGCGCGCAGACCGAGAAGTCGGGCCCCGTCCGGGGCTCCGGTGGTTTTCTCACGGGATTGAAACGCCTCTTCGCCACCTCCTGAGCCGTCCGCCATGAATCTCAACGAACTTCCCCTCGAGCACGGGCTCCTCACCGACAAGAACATCGCGATCAAGCTCGTGGGCGTCGGCGGGGCCGGCTCCAACGCGGTCGACCGCCTCAAGATGGAGAATCTGGAGCGGCTCCAGATGGCGGTGATCAACACCGACTACCAGGCGCTCGCCAGCTCCCCGGTGCAGGACAAGGTCCTCATCGGCATGGGCGTGACGCGCGGCCTCGGGGCCGGCGGCGACCCGGAACTCGGCCGCGTGGCGGCGGAAGCCGACCGCGAAAAGATCGCGACGGTCGTCAAGGACTGCGACCTCGTGTTCCTCGTGACCGGCATGGGCGGCGGCACCGGAAGCGGTGCGTCGCCGGTGGTGGCGGAGATCGCCGCGGAAACCGGGGCGCTCGTGATCGCGTTTGTCACGATGCCCTTCAGCTTCGAGGGCGGACGCCGCCTGAAGCAGGCCGAGGAAGGCCTCGCGGCCCTGCGCAAGGTCTGCGACGCGGTCATTCCGCTCCCGAATGACGTGCTCCTCCAGGAGGCGGCGGACAACGAGACGGTGCTCGATTCCTTTGCGCGCGCGGACGAGTGGATCGGCCGCGGGGTCAAGTCGATCTGGGCGATGCTTTTCAAGACGGGCCTGATCAACCTCGACTTTGCGACGCTGCGCCAGGCGTTCAGCCAGCGCGGCGGCAAGACCCTCTTCAGCCTCGGCGAAGGCGCGGGCGAGAACGCCGTGGCCGACACCATCGCGAGCCTCAAGCTCTGCCCGTTGCTACACACGCCCGAGTTTTCCCGCAAGGCCGACCGCCTGCTCGTCAACATCCTCGGCGGAGCGGACCTGACGCTGCCCAAGGTGAACGAGCTGATGAGCGACATCACCGAGCAGTTCGGGCGCGACTCCCATATCATCATGGGCGCGGTCATCGACGAGACGATGGCGGGCCGCGTGGAAGTCTGCGTGCTGGGCACGAGCGACATGGGCGGACGCGGCATCGCCCGCCGGCCCGCGCCCGCGAACCGGCCCAAGACCCAGGCTCCCTTTCCCCCGCGCGGCGACAGTCCCGCGGCCCCGACTCCGGCCGAGGTGCCGGCGCCGGCCGGGGAGGAGCTG
>JAPLTR010000338.1 GCA_026398065.1 Verrucomicrobiota bacterium
CCGTCGAACAGGCCGGCCGGCGCTTCGAGCAGATGCAGGAGATGCTGCGCTGATCTACGCCGCCGAGCGGGATCTCCCGGCCCCGCTCAGTTCGGCGGGTTGTAGGGGACGTAGGGGCCTTCGTCACGTTGAGCGGGAGGCGCTGCCAGACGCGGTAGAGCGAGTCCTCCTGCCACGTGTTGCTGGCGGACGCGAAGTCGCAGAACGGGACGGGCCCGCAACGCCGGGCTGGCACTGGCGGCTGTTCAGGGTTTCTTGGCCTTGGGGTCATAGACAAGCGTGCCGGTGATCAGCCCGCCGACGGCACCGATCACAAACCCCCAGGCGAACGGCCGGTAGTACGCCTCCGAGGGGCTGCGGTAGTCGCTCATCAAAACGTCTGTGTTGCTCTTGCCGGACCGCTTCGTGGAGTCGAGGCTGGCCGAGGCATAGACAAAAACTCCGCCGAGAATCGCGCCCGAAACGACCGCGATGCCCACGCGCCCGACGACCGCATCCCAGAACTGCTTTCGCTTCTCCTCTTCCGTCGGTGCCGTGCCGACCTCTCCCTTCGACCACAAGATGGATTCGATCTCGAGCGGCCGGAACTTCGCCGTCTCGAGGATGCGCGTCATCGCCTCCGTATCCTGCGCGCGCCGCGCCCGCTCGAACGCCGGCAGCAGCCCACTGGATTCAAGGCGTTCGCGGTGGGTGTTCATCTTGGCTGGAGGTGACAGAGAGTGGGGTTGACCGCGATGGCTGGATTGATGTTTCGCGGAAGACAGCTGCAGTCCAAGGCCCAAGCCGAGCTGGCCATGCGACGTAAACCATAAAGATCGCGATCGGTATGGCCGCAAACCGCCACGCGCTTCTTTTCCGCCAAAACCCTACTATGGACAAGGGAAGCGATGCACATACGGCCAAGAAGACGGGAAAATCCCGTGGATGCTTAAACAGCTGATAAAAGTGCTCAACGGTCGGATATCTCACGATGCAAAAGCACGAAAAAATAACCCAATACGAGACCGCGCCGGCAAAGATACCCCACGTCCAATACACCGGCCATCGGCCCTTCGATTCGTTCAAGTGGTGCGAGATCATGGCGAGTGCTTCGCTTCTTCTGTCGAAGGTTGTTTCTGCCACGCGGGGTTGGTCGATCATTTTTCCTCGCCAGGTTCTGCCGCAAACTTCGGCCCGGCCCCCTCAGTTCGGCGGATTGTAGGGCACGTAGGGGGCCTTCATCACGTTGAGCGGGAGGCGCTGCCAGACGCGGTAGAGCGAGTCCTCATGCCACGTGTTGCCGGCGGACGCGAAGTCGCAGAAGGAAACGGAGCGCGGTTTCTTCCCTTCCTCGGTCTCCAGGTTCAGGCCCAGCCTGAGCTCGGCGGTGAACGCCATCCAGATCGCGGGGGAACGCGGGGCGACGGGCGTGAGCTTGATCGGCTGCGCGAGGTCGGGGGCGTGCACCACGTCGTGGATGTTGTCCGGGCCGAGGCGCGCATCGCGCGTGAGCACGATCGGGCCGCGTTCGATCACGAGGTGGTTGTCCTTGATCCGGCCGCGCCCGCGCAGGTCGAGCTTCAGCTCGACCGTGTCGCCGGCCTGCCAGGTGCGCGCGATCGGCAGGTAGGTGCCGGGCTTCGCGCCTGCGACGGGCAGGCCGTTGAGCGTCACGGTGGTGGTGGCGCTCCACGCGGGGATGCGGAGCTTGAGCGTGAAGGCGGCCGCGCGGGCCGGGGACACGGTGAGGCGCACGGTGTCGCCCACCGGATAGTCGGTCTTCTGCTCCACCGTCACGGCCGGGCCGGCGCCGGGCAGCGCGATCGTCGCGCGCGAGTCGGCATAGAGGTTGACGAGCACGGTGTCGGTGTCGGCCATGACGAGGGTGTCGAGCAGGGCCACGAAGCCGCGCGGGCCGTTGGCGATGCAGCAGTTGGTGGTCATGCGGCACTGGTCCTCGCCGCGGCCGCGCATGCCTTCGAGCGGGCAGTATTTCGAGAACGTACTGCCGTCGGCGGCGAGCGATGCGAGGAAGGCGTTGTAGAGCGTGCGCTCGATCTGGTCGGCGTAGCGGGGATCGCCGGTGACGCGCAGGAGCGATTCGCAGAGCCGCAGCCAGGTGGTGGTCACGCAGGTCTCCATCATGTGAAAGGCGGGCTCCGTCTCGCGGGCGCCGCCGTGGTACCAGCACTCGAAGGCTGCGCCCGAGCCGGCGGCGTTGATCTCGGTGGCGAGGATGTTTTGCGCGACTGCCACGGTGGCGTCGAGGCC
>JAPLTR010000694.1 GCA_026398065.1 Verrucomicrobiota bacterium
GCCTGGGTACGATCTGTCCCGGAGGCGTCCGCAAGCCGGACGCCCTCCATGGCAGGCACGGCCCAATCGCACCCGCGGTCACGTTCCGCGATGGCGGGTCCGCTCAAATCCGCTCAACTCCGACCAAATCAAAGTGAATCCAACCTCAGCAGACGAACGCGAAAGATGGCCGGCGACCTCCGGGCGCCGTGGGTTTGGGCACGCGTCGTATCCGCTTTCAGCGGACGAAACCGCAAGAACGCGCCGGAGGTCGCGTTCCACCTCGATCCCCCTGTGTCGCTCCGACCAGACATCGGAGGAGGGTCCACGAAACACACGGAAGACACGGAAACTGAAGAGTGCCGAGGGCCCGGGTGGAGAACCACGAAACACACGAAAGACACGAAAAGGAAAACCGCGGTGGAGCCGGATCGCGTAGGGCGCCTGTCTTGCAGGCGCCGGGGTACGACCATCCAAACGGCGTCCGTCAGCCGGACGCCGGGGTGCGATCTTTCCCGGAGGCGTCCGCCAGCCGGACGCCCTCCATGGCAGGCACGGCCCAATCCGCCCCCTCCGTCGCGTTCCGCTTTGGAGCACACCTCAAATCCAAGTGAATCCAACCTTATCCAACCCAATGAAGCGGATGGAACAGGAGGAAACGGAGTGCACGGAGGGCTGCGTTACGCGCCTTTCTCCGTGGCCTCCGTTGGCTCCTGTAAAAATCCGTCGTCTTGGCCCGGCTGGGGCGGGCCGGCGGCCCGCGCTCCCTGGGAAATCCGACCCAATCCAAGTGAATCCGACCAAATCCAACCTCAGGCCCCGGACGGGTGGCCAGACGAAGCACCCGAAGGCACCCAAACGATCGGCGGGTTCGCGCCTTGGGGTAGGGCGTCCGGCTGGCGGACGCCGGGGTGCGATGTTCCCCGGAGGCGTCCGCAAGACGGACGCGCTACCTGGCGGGCACCGCTCAATCCGACCCCTCTGTCGCGTTCCGCTTTGGAGGGCACGGCAAATCCAAGTGAATCCAACCTTTTCCGACCACCCGATCCGACCTTCGATCGGTCGGGCTGTGAGCCCAACCGGCCTTGGCCTCGGTTTACGCCGCCTGCCGGCGGGCGCGGGCGGCGAGGAGCAGCGCGAAGGCGAGGCCGACGAGCAGGCTCGTGGTCGCGGTGTCCGGCACCGAGATCGACTGGGTCGGCGGGACGAGCGGGGGGAGCTGGCTGTCGAGCGGGTGTTCGTGCAGCTCGCCGACGCCCCAGGCCGCGCCGCCGAAGCTCTTGGCGATCAACTGGCCGTTCATCTGGCCGGACTGGAAGTTCACGGCGGCGTTCACCGCGAGGATCGAGCCTTCGATGCCGATGCCCGACATGGTCAGGGAGTTGGCCTGATAGAAGTTGAACAGCGTGTTTTCCGGGTCGAAGCCCGAGAGGCCCTTGTTGCTGAAGTTGACGCTCGTGCCCGAGACGTTGATGAGCACGTGGGAGCCGGCGGCGACGTTCAGCACGAGGGAGCTGGCGCTCGCGAGCTGCGCGGCGGTGATGTTGAAGATGTTGAGGGCGTTGAGGCCGGTCTGCGTGCCGGTCAGGGTGAGCGTCGACCACTGGAGGACGCTGGTGCCGTTGGCGGCCTCGGCGCCGTAGGCGAGCGACTTGGCGGTGAGGGCGGTCTTGGCCGCGGCGAAGTCGAAGGGTACGGCATTGCCGAGGCCGTAGCTAGTCACGGAGCCGGCGGCGGAGTTCAGGCTGTAGCCAGGACCGGAATAGGTTCCGCCCACATAGATACTACCATTATACACCTGGCCTCCGGTGGCGGTCAGGTTGCCACCGACGACGAGCGAACCCGTCGCGGGGGTGGGATTGCTGGCCTGGTTGCCCACGGAGTAGCCGCTGAACGTGGCGTTGCCGCCGACGGCAACCCGGCCCTCGGTGTCGGAGTTGAGGAGCGTGGCGTTGCTCCAGGTGAGGAGGTTGTAGCCCTGCGCCTCGGAGAGGTCGATCGTGGTTCCGCGGGCGGCGACAGCGGCACCGGCGGCGAGCGTGAGGGCAAAGGCAAGGATGCGGGAAGAGAGAGACATGGCGTACGGGAAGGCCCGGAGGAAGACATAGGGGGTTTCCCCGGTGAAGCCCGGAGGCTACGTAGTGGGATGGGGGGTATTACGCCCTGGGTGGACATGGGTTAAGTTGTTCTTTATTAACCGTTCTAAGGGCATCCGGTTTCGTCCGGAGGGGCGGGCTCAGGCGCCGGAGTGGCCGGGTGAGCTGGGAGCGGGCTAGCGATTGGCAGAATTTTCCGCTCAAGTTTTTGAAAGTTTAGTCGGCTGATTTCCAGTGACTTGTGGGTGCCCTGTGCATGGCGGCACGCGGATGGCTTAAAGAGCCGCGCTCATGAACATCGGACTCTACCAAAGTGCCTCAGCACTCTCCGCCCTGGAGAAGTGGCAGGACTCCGTGTCTCAGAACATCACCTCAAGTCAGACCAACGGCTATCGCAAGCGCACGATCAGTTTCTCGGCCCAGGTGGCGGGCGAGTTGCAGAGCGATCCCTCCTCCCGCATCGGCCACGGCTCCTCGCTCCCGTCCCTCTTTCCCCGCGCCAACTCCGGCATCAATTTCACGGTGGGCGAGACCCAGCCGACCCGCCGCGAACTCGATGCGTCCATCCAGGGCGAGGGCTTCTTCGAGATCCAGCGCCCGGACGGCTCCAAGGTTTACACCCGCACCGGCGAGTTTCGCATGCGCCCCGACCGCACGCTGGTCACGTCCAGCGGCGACGAGGTCATGAGCGAATCCGGCAATCCGATTCTCCTCCTTCCCGGCGGCGGCTCGGTGACCTTCAATCAGGATGGCACGATTTTCCAGGGCTCCACGGCGCTCGGCAAGCTGTCCATCCAGAAGTTCGCCGACAACTCCCGGCTCAACCCCATCGCCAGCGGATACTTTTCCGCGCCCGATGACCTGAAGCCCGAGCGCGTGGACAATCCCGAACTCCTCCAGGGCTACCTCGAGGGCAGCAACGTCGCCCCGCTCCGCGAGATGGTGGACCTCGTCCTCATCAACCGCGCCTACGAGGCCAACCAGAAGATCATCACCGCCGTCGACCAGCAGATGCAGAAGGTCCTCGACGCCCTTGGCTGATCGCCCCGGAGCCCCGCCACATGATTTCCCCAGACAGACAACCGCTAGAATCACGACTGCATGGCCGAGCGCGCAATGGGGGCGCGCCGGCCCCAGTCGTGGCGGTGGGTTTCGTCGTTTCGCTTTCGGCCGCTAACCTTCAACCCCGCTCTGCGCGATGAACCTTTCCCTGTATTCCGCCGCCACCGGCATGGAGGCGCAGCAGCTTAACCTGAACACGATCGCGAACAATCTCGCGAACGTGAACACGCCCGGTTTCAAGCGCAGCAAGATCGAGTTCCAGGATCTCCTCTACCAGAAGCCCACGCGTGCCTCCGGCAGCGATTCGGGCGGCGGCAACATCGTCCCCACCGGCACCGAGGTCGGCAACGGCACGCGCGTCGCCGCGACCTCGAAGGTGTTCACCCAGGGGCAGCTCACGCAGACGGGCGAGAAGCTCGACATCGCGATCCAGGGCGACGGCTTCTTCGAGGTGCAGCGCCCCGACGGCACCGTCGGTTTCACCCGCGCCGGCTCCTTCAAGCTCAACGCCAACGGCCAGGTCGTCACGGTCGACGGTCTTCCGGTGCTGAGCGGTTTCCAGCCGATCCCCCCGGGTGCCAACTCGGTCGCGATCGCGGAAAACGGCCAGGTCACGGTCCAGACCGCGGCTGGCACGACGAGCTTCCGCGTCACGCTCGCGCGCTTCGCCAACCCGGCGGGCCTGCAGAGCATCGGCGGCAACCTTTACTCCGAGACCGCCGCGAGCGGCACGCCCGAGCAGGGTCAAGCCGGTGAAAACGGCTTCGGCAGCACCGTGCAGGGCTACATCGAGTCCTCCAACGTCAACATCGTCGAGGAGATGGTGAACCTCATCGTCGCCCAGCGCGCCTACGAGATCAACTCCAAGTCCATCCAGACCTCGGACGAGATGATGCAGAACATCGCGAACATGAAACGCTGATGAACCTCCTGCGCTCCATTCTCTCCCTCCTCGCGCTCGCGGCCTCCGTCGCGACCGTCCGCGCCGACGCCAATATCACGGTGCTGGCGACGGCGGGCACCGCGCCCGCCGGCCCCGCGGCCGCCCCCGTCGCGGCGCCGTTCACCCGCGAGCAGTTCATCGCCGCGCTCACCCGCGATCTCGCCGCTCACTTTAATCTCGAGGGCGAGCTTCAGCTCGACCTGGTCCGCGCCTGGTCCGCTCCCGCGCGCGCCGCCACGACGTGGGAAGTCTCCGTCCTTGAGTATCCTTCCGCCCCGTCGTCCTCGATGCTGGTCCGCGTGCGCGTTTCCGCCGACGGCAAGCCGGTCGCCTCGTCCGTCGATGCCGGCGTCATCCTCCGCGCTTCGCTCTGGCGCGATGTCTGGGCCGCGCGCCAGCCGATCACGGCCGGTTCGGCCTTCGATCCCTCCGTCCTCGAGCCCCGCCGCGTCGATCTCTTCCGCGACCGCGACGCGCTGCCGGCCGCTGCGGGCGACCGCACGTTCATCTTTGCCCGCGCCGTGTCCGCCGGACGCATGCTGACCTGGCGCGATATCGCCCGCCGCCCCCTCGTGAAGAAGGGCGACGTCGTCGAGGTCTCCGCCACTTCCGGTCTCCTCCTCGTCACGATGAAGGCCCTCGCCATGGAAAATGGCGCCCAGGGCGACACCGTCACCGTCCGCAACCCCGAGTCGCAAAAGAATTTCGCCGCCATTGTCGTCGATGAAAACCGTGTCCAAGTCCGCTTTTAACCTGGGCCTCACGGCCGCCCTCACGGTGCTCGCGTGGCCCATCGCTCGCGCCGACTCCCTCTGGCCCGCCGCCGGCACCGGCTCGCAGCAGAGCATGTTCGCCGACCGCAAGGCCGCCGCGACCGGCGACATCGTGACCATCGTCGTCGCCGAGTCCGCCATCGCCTCCAGTTCGCAGAGCAAGAAGTCCGCCCGCGAATCCAGCCTCGAGGACACCATCTCCAAGTTCCTGTACTCCGGCCTCGCCGCCCACAAGGGCGAGCTCCCCGGCATGTCCGCCGCGGGCAAGTCCAGCTTCTCCGGCGGCGGCGACGTGAGCAACTCGCAGACCGTCTCGGCCCGCGCCGCGGTCCTCGTCACCGATGTGCTGCCCAACGGCAACCTCGTGATCCAGGGCGTGCGCGTCGTCACCTTCTCCGGCGAGACGCAGTACGTCGTGCTCCACGGCGTGATCCGTTCCGACGACATCGCCCGCGACAACAGCGTCCAGTCCACCAACATCGCCGACGCGCGCGTCGAGTTCTACGCCGAGGGCGCGCTCACCGACGCCCAGAAGCGCGGCTGGCTCTCCAAGGTCTACGAAAAACTCCGCCCGTTCTGACCCCCGACGGTTTCCGCCAGTAGGATTTGGAACGGATTCCACCGAACATGATGTTCACCACCTCCAGTCAATCTTCCCTCCGCCGCACGCTCACCTGTGCGCTGGCGGTCCTTGCCGTGTGGCAGGCGTCGTGCGGGGTGCTCCACGCCTCCCGCGTGAAGGACCTGGCCCTCGTCGAAGGTGGCCGGGACAATCAGCTGGTCGGATACGGACTCGTGGTCGGTCTCGCCGGTGACGGCGACAGCAACGCCGCCTCGACGCTCCGCGCGGTGGCCAACACGCTCCAGCGCTACGGCATCGCGCTCAACCAGGCCGACATCAAGTCCAAGAACGTCGCCGCTGTCATGCTCACCGCCGACATCGGCGCTTTTCTCAAGCCCGGCGCCAAGATCGATGTGAACGTCGCCTCCATGGGCGATGCGAAGTCCCTCCAGGGTGGTGTCCTCCTCCAGAGCCCGCTCCTCGGCGCCGACGGCCGCGTGTACGCGGTGGCCCAGGGCCCGGTCGCGATCGGCGGCTTCCTCGGCGGCACCGGCGGCGCCGGCGGCGCGACCGTGCAAAAGAATCACCCGACGGTCGGCAATATCTCCAGCGGCGCCATCGTCGAGCGCGAGATCCCCGCGACCTTCGTCCGCGACAACGCCGTCCGCCTCCTGCTGCACAATCCCGATTTCACCTCCGCCTCCCGCATGGCCCAGGCCATCAACGCGCAGTGGCCCGAGTCCGCGAACCCCCTCGATGCCGCCACGATCACCGTCGCGATCCCGGCCGGCTACCGCGGCCGCGACGTCGCCTTCATCGCCGACCTCGGCCAGGTCGAGAGCGCTCCGGACACGCTCGCCCGCATCGTGATCAACGAGCGCACCGGCACCATCGTCGCCACCTCCACGGTGCGCCTTTCGCAGGTCGCGATCGCCCACGGTTCGCTCACCATCACCGTCACGAACCAGCAGGGCGTCAGCCAGCCGAACTCGTTCAACAATTCCGGCCAGACCGCCGCCGTCTCCAGCACGCAGACCGCGGTCAACGAGGGCAAGGGCAGCTTCATCATCTTCAACGAACAGCCCACCATCGAACGTCTCGCCGCCGCCCTCAACGCCCTCGGCGTCTCCACCCGCGAGATGATGGCGATCTTCCAGACCCTCAAGCGCAGCGGCGCCCTCCAGGCCGAGCTCGTCATCAACTGAGCCCATGAACGTCGCCGCCATCGCCAATCCCAACTCCGCCGGTTCGGTCGCGCAGATCGCCGACCTCACTGCGGAGCGCGCGGCCCCCGCGCACCGCAAGCCTCTCTCCGGCGCCGCGCTCCGCAAGGCCCCCGAGGCCGAGCAGCGCAAGGCCGTCGCCCAGCAGTTCGAGGCGATCCTCGTCCGCCAGATGCTCAGCAAGACCATGACGTCGATGCTCGGCTCCGAAAAATCCGGCCCGTCCGCCAACGTCTACGGTGACATGCTCACCGACACCTTCGCCCAGCAACTCACCTCCGGCCCCGGCCTCGGCCTCGGTCGCTTGCTCGAAAAACAACTCACGCCGCGCGGCGTCAAAGTCACGCCCGCGACCACCGCCTCCACCGAGGCCCATCCATGACCACCACCATTTCCTGGGAAATGATTGCGGAGTATCTCCGCGAGGAACTCGCCGACTACGGCGGCCTCCTCCATCTGTTCGAGACGCAGCAACGCGCCCTCTTCGACCGCGACGCCCCGACCGTCCTGCGCCTCGCCAACGAGATCGAAACCCACGCCCGCACCCTCTCGCAGTCGCGCACCCGGCGCGAGCAGACTGTCGCGGCGTTTGCCGAGGAACACGGCCGGCCCGCCGGCTCGTCGCTCCGTTCTCTCCTGCCCCTGATCGAGACCGACGCCCAGCCGCTGATCGAGGCGCTGATCAACGAGGTCAACGCGCTCCTCCACCGCGTCCGCCGCACGAGCCGCCACAACCACTCCCTGCTCACCCGCGCGGTCGAGATCCATCAGGAGACGTTGTCGCACCTCCGGCCGAACTCCTTCACGAAAACCTACTCCCCCGGCGGCCGCGTGTCTGTCTCGTCCTCCCAGTCTTCCTCGACGCTCCGCGTCGCGGGCTGAACGCCTCATTCTCTATGTCCGGCCTCTTCTCCAGTCTCAATGCCACCGTCAAGGCGATCAGCGCCCACAGCCGTGCGCTCGAGACGTCGGGCAAGAACCTGGCGAACGTCAACAACACCTCGTATGCCCGGCAGCGCGTGATCTATGGCGACCGCGGCACGGTGGTCACGGCCACGGGCGCGGAGAGCCTCGGCCTTGAGGTGATGGGCGTGGAGCAGCTCCGCGACTCCCTCCTCGACCGCCAGCTGATGCGCGAGATCTCATTGAAGTCCTCCTTCGAGGCGGAGCAGGCCGGTTACCAGCGTGCCCAGGCCGGCCTCGGCCAGAGCATCAGTGCGACCGGGGCCGCCGACACCGCGTCCGCCAACGGCGTGGGTGCCGCCCTCGACAAACTGTTCAATTCCTTCCAGAACCTCGCCGCGAGCCCGACCGATGTGGGCGCCCGCCAGTCGCTGATCCAGAACGCGTCGATCCTCACCGACCGGCTCCAGCTCGCCGACGGCCGCCTGGCGCAGGTGCAGAGCGATCTCAACGCCCAGGTCTCCACCGACGTCGGCACGGTCAACACCCTGCTCCAGACCATCGCGAGCCTCAACGGCCAGATTGGCCGCTTCGAGATCAACGCGCCCGGCACCGCGGTCGACCTCCGCGACCAGCGCCAGGCCAAGCTCGAGGAGCTCGCGGCCAAGATCCCCGTCGAACTCCGCGACCAGCCCGGCGGCCAGGTGCAGGTCGTCGCCAAAGACGGCGCCGGCGCCGACGTGATGCTCGTGGACCTGGCCAATGTGCAGGGCACCGTCGCCTTCGATGGCACCCAGCTCACCGCCGGTTCGCCCGCGACGGCGCTCTCCCTTTCCTCCGGATCCATCAAGGGGTCGCTCACCGCCCGCGACGGCGCCGTGCAGACCCTGCGCAGCAACCTCGACCTGCTCGCCCGGCAGCTCGTCACCTCCGTCAACGCCGCCTACAACCCGACCGGCGCGACCGGCGATTTCTTCAAGGCTTCGGGCACCACCGCCAGCACGATCACCGTCGATCCGACGGTCAACACCGTGAGCCTCAAGGCCAGCGACGGTGGCGCTGCCGGCGACAACACCGTGGCGCTCGCGATCGCGCAGCTCGCCTCCCGCCAGTTCTCCACCAGCGGCAGCCCGGCCGACGTCATCGACGGCACGCTCGGCTATTTCTACAG
>JAPLTR010000503.1 GCA_026398065.1 Verrucomicrobiota bacterium
CTTCACCTGTCAAAGCTGCGCCCGCGCCCTCTATGACCGCACCCAAAAGAAATGCGGCTATTGTGGCGCGGAAATCCCGGAAGCGCTGAGATTTTCGAAGCAAATGGTCGATGACCTAAAGGCCGGAAAGTTCAGCGAGAAAGACCGAATGGAACTTCGGCCGGACGGCGGGGGTGACGCGTTCTAGGAGACGGATTCCCGGCTGAGCCCCGTTCCTGTAGCGGAACGCGTGAGCGTTTGGTCCGGACGAAAACCTCACGGTTTCCGCCACGAATACGCTTCACCTCCGGCGCTTGCGGTAGCCGCACCCGTTGCGGTGTGGTCGGGACTCCGTTGTAGGGCGTCCGGCTTGCGGACGCCTTCGTTCGACCACCCCAAACGGCGTCTGCAAGACAGACGCCCTACAGCCCGAAACCGCCTCATCCCGTCGCCGCGCCGGTGAGCGTGCGAAACGAATACAAAAAGCTCGAAGCGTCCTCGGTTCCGCAGCGGAACGCGTGAGCGTTTCGTCCGGACGAAAACCTTACGGTCTCCGCAACAAAATCCTCATCGCACCGACTCGTACGGACGAACGCTCCCGACCGAAGCGAACACCACCGCTCGTTAACACGAGCGGATGCCCCAGCCGACGAACGCTCAACGTCTCTTCCCCGCCGCCTCACTTCATCCTCACCACCGCCGTCACCGGATAGTGATCCGATGGATAATGCCCGTCCTTCGAGGTGCGGTCGATGGCGGCCTCGGTCGCGATCCAGTGGTCGGTGTGGAAGATGAAATCGATGCGCGAGCCCTTGGTGCCACCCTTGAAGGCGTGGAAGCTCACTTCGTCGGGCCCGCGCTGCGGATGCACCTCGCGGAAGGCGTCGATCCAGCGGATGGCGCCCGGGACGGTCGGCTTCACAAACACGCTGTAGGCCGGGTTGTCCTCATTGATGTTGAGATCGCCGGTGAGCAGCGCGGGCACACCGGCGGCGATCACGGACACGCGCTCCGAGATGACGCGGCTCGCCTCCGCGCGGGCGATCTTGCCGACGTGGTCAAAGTGGGTGTTGGCGTAGACGAACTCCTTGCCGCTGGCGGTTTCACGGAGGCGCACCCAGGAACAGATGCGCGTGAGCGCGGCGTCCCAGGATTTGCTGCCGACCACCTCGGGCGTTTCGGAGAGCCAGAAATTGCCCTCGGCCACGAGCGTGTAGCGCGATTTGCGGTAGCCGATGCACGACCACTCGCCCTTGCGCTTGCCGTCGTCGCGTGCGACGCCGCTGAGGCCATACCCGGGCAGCCGCGCGGCGATCGCATCGTGCTGGACCGCGACCACCTCTTGAAAGCCGATCAGGTCGGGGCCGAAGGCGGCGATGGTCGCGAAAAACAGCTCGGTGCGCTTCGGCCACGCGTCGGCGCCGTCCTGCGCATGCGCATAACGCACGTTGAACGACATCACGCGCATGGGATCGGCGGCGAGGGCGGCAGTGGCCAGAAAAAGAAACAACAGCGGACGGAGCAGGGCGGTCATCGCATCAGCCTGAACGACCGGTCGCGGCGTTGGCAATTGTGGGCGCGCCCCGTCGTCATAAAAAAGATGCAGCGGCGGCCGGACTTCCGGCCACTGCTGCATCACACACACAACACACTTCTCAGACAACCGAAACTAGCTGAACTGGGATTCCATCTCGCGCATTTCCTTCGTGTCGCGCTTGCTCTGCCAGATCGACCAGGAGATCGCGGCGACGCAGATGATGACCACAGCGATGCCGATCACGCGGCCCGAGGGTCCGGCGGTGGGTTCGATCACATTGTACTTCAGGACGAGGCCGAGGGTGAGGAGGCTCACCATGTTCATCACCTTGATGAGGGGGTTGATCGCCGGGCCGGCGGTGTCCTTGAGCGGGTCGCCCACGGTGTCGCCGGTGACGGCGGCCTTGTGCGCCTCGGAGCCCTTGCCGCCGTAGTGGCCGTCCTCGATGAGTTTCTTGGCGTTGTCCCACGCGCCGCCGGCGTTGGCCATGAAGACGGCGAGGAGCTGGCCGGTGAGGATCATGCCGGCGAGGAAGCCGCCGAGAGCCTGCGTGCCGAGGAGGAAGCCGACCAATATCGGCGTGAGGATCGCGAGGAAGCCGGGCCCGACGAGCTCCTTCTGCGCCGTGGCGGTGCAGATGGCGACGACCCGGCCGTAGTCGGGTTTCTTGGTGCCGGCCCAGATCTCGGCGTCGCGGAACTGCACGCGGCACTCCTTCACAATGAGGAAGGCGGCGCGGCCGACGGCACGGATCAGCATCGAGCTGAAGAGGAACGGCACGGCGCCGCCGATCAGGAAGCCGATGAAGACCATCGGGTGGGCGACCGTGAGCTTGCCGGCCTCGGTCACGTACTGCTCGGTGGTCATCTGGTTGATCTTGTCCTCGCTGCCGACCGCGATGACGGCGATGAACGACGAGAACAGCGAGACGGCGGCGATGACCGCCGAGCCGATCGCGATGCCCTTCGTCTCGGCCTTCGTCGTGTTACCGACAGCATCGAGGTCAGAGAGGATCTGGCGGGCGCGACGGTAGGAACCCTTTTCGTTTTTCTCCATCTCGGCGGCGTCGTAGCCCATCTCGCCGATACCGTTGGCGTTGTCGGCCACGGGGTCGAAGACGTCCATCGAGATCGTGTTGCCCGTGAGGGTGAGCATGCCGATGCCGGTCATGGCGACCCCGTAGGCGACGAAGAGCGGCGGCGTGCCGATATAACAGAGATACGAGAGGAGGATGGCGCCCGCGATCACGAGGACGGTGGCGACGGTGCTCTCATAACCGACCGCGAAGCCCTGGATGATGTTGGTGGCGTGGCCGGTCTGGCAGCTCTTGGCCAGACCTTGCACGGGGGCGTGCGTGGTGTGGGTGAAGTAGCTCGTGACCTTGTTGAGCGCGATGGCGAGGATGACGCCGATGAAGCAGGTGAGCACGGGCCGCAGGTCGGTGTCGGCAAAACCGAAGGTCGCCCAGAGGGGAAGCGCGGAGGGGTCGCCACCGGGGAAGCCGGCCTTGGCGATGGGATTCATCGCGAGGTAGGCGGCGTCGAACTTCAGGTAGAACGCGCCCAAAATGAAGAAGCCGACGACGGAGATGAACGAACCGATCCAGAAGCCCTTGTGCACGGACTTGAGGGCGGAGTCGGAGGTGTCTTTCGGGCCGGCCT
>JAPLTR010000712.1 GCA_026398065.1 Verrucomicrobiota bacterium
CCCACGCCGAGGTCACCGCCATCCGCGAGGCCTGCGGCGCCCTGCAGACCTTCCAACTCGACGACTGTGAACTTTACACGAGCTGCGAACCCTGCCCGATGTGTCTCTCGGCCATCTACTGGGCCCGCATCCCCCACGTCTTCTACGGCAACACCCGGGGGGACGCCGCCGCCATCGGCTTCGACGACGACTTTATCTACCAGCAGATCCCCCTCGCCCCGGACCAGCGCACCATCGCGATGAAGCCCCTCCTGCGCGACGAATCGCTCGTCTCCTTTAAGGAATGGGCCAAAAAGACCGATAAAGTCCGTTACTGACCACGCCGGCCCTTCCTCTCATCCGACCGGGAAAATCAACAATCGACTCGCCAAACCGCCGCACCCTCGCACCGTTTTTTCCAATCATGCATTACGACAACCTGACTCCCACCTACGCCAACCCGACGCCCGTCCGTGCCGACGACGACGATGATGACGAGGACGAGAAGGAAAACGCCCAGGCCAAGAAGAACGCCGCGCCGGTCGCCATGCTCGTGCAGAAAAAGTTCCTCGAGCAGCGCAAGATCTTCCTGTGGGGTGCCGTCACCGACGAGAGCGCCAAGGACCTGACCGAAAAGCTCCTCTACCTCGAGGCCGTCGGCCCCGGCAAAGAGATCTTTTTCTACATCAACTCCCCCGGCGGCTCCGTCACCGCGGGCATGGCCGTCTATGACACCATGCAGCTCGTGACCTCGCCGATCACCGTGATCGTGACCGGCATGGCCGCCTCGATGGGCTCGATCTTGCTGTCCGGCGCAAAGAAGGGCCGCCGCCTCCTCTACCCCCACTCCCGCGTCCTTATCCACCAGCCCCTGATTTCCGGCCGGTTCATCGGTCCCGCGACCGACATCAACATTCAGGCCAAGGAAATGGAAAAGCTCCGCGGCGAGCTCAACCTGATCCTCGCCAATGCCTCGGGCCAGCCGCTCGAACGCGTCAACCAGGACACCGACCGCGACTTCTACCTCAACGCCCAGGAGGCCATCGCCTACGGACTGGCAGATCGCATCGTCGACAAGGTCTGAGCAGACGGGCGAATCGGCCGTCCGCGCAAGTTTACCAGGGCGGGTCCACGGACCCGCCCTATTTTTTTTCCGCCGGCAGCGGGGTGAGATCGATCAGGGCCCGGTCCCAGGCCCCGGCCTGGGTCAGGTCTCTCGCCGCAAGCGCGGCACGACTCGCGTCCCGCAGCCACACGACGCGCAGCTCCCGGGGAAGCGCCTCGACCGCCAGCAGCGCTCGCCACAACTCCGCCGCCCGGCCCGGCCGGCCGAGCGTTTCGAGTTGCACCGCGGCTTCGCGGGCCAGCGCCCATTCGTCGGCGGCGAAGTTTTTGAACAACGTGATAAATCCAAGGGCGTTCGCCGCCCCGTCCGGATCGCCCGCGTCGCGCAGCAGCCCCGAGAGCGCGACCCCGAGCGCCAGGCAGGGCGTGTCGCGCTGCGCGGACCGGGCGAGCGCCAGCGCCTCGTCGCGACGATTGGCGGCGACCAGTTCGTTCACCCGCCGCAGCGCAGCATAGCCGGCGAGCCGGGGCGGCAACGTCGCGGGCGACTTGAGCTGGGTTTCCAGCGGCACCGCAAAGGGGCGGTAGAGCGGATCGCCGATCAGGATCGCGTGCCAGCTCAGTTCGGGCAGCGCGAAATAGGCGGCATCGACGAGCGTCGCCCCCTTCAACAGGGCGCGCACAAACAGGTTGGGTCGGTGCGTGAGCTCCAGGTAGGGCTCGAACACATTGCCCACGGTGGCCGTCACCCCGCGCGCCACCAAGGGACCCGACCACCCCGCAGTCGCCGAGCGCAGGGTGGCGGCGGTAAAGCTGTGGATGTGCACCGCGATCGCCCCGGGCGGAAACCGGAACCCCGGCAGTGCGAACGGTCCGTCCATGTTTCCTGAATACCAGCCAAAGTAGAGCACCGGCGCATCGCACCGGGCGGTCGCCGGCATGGTCAGCGGCTCGCGGTCCACGACCGGCGCGAAACCGGCCCGCGTGAGCTGTTCGGCCACCGAGTCCAGCCACTGGTCACCGGACGCGTGGGGGCCGCCGCGGTCGACATACGCCCGCCCGAGCAGCCCGGAACGCTCGGCGGCGACCGCCAGGTCCACCAGCCCGAGGGCGCTCTCCACCGTGGGCCCGTCCAGCCGTGCGACCTTCACGATCTGCTGGGCTTCGAGCGTGGAGAGCGTCTCCTTTTGGAACAGCGGATTGGGGACAAAGGCGTTGATCGGGTAATTGGGATGCGCCAACAGGCTCAGTTCCGAATCGACCGCCCCCTGGTTGGTCCGGAACTCCGGCTTCTGGGAGAAGGGCGATTCAGTCAGCAGCGCGGGATCGTGGTCGATTTTCAACGGTACGCCCCGGCACACCACCAGCGCCGCGAGCCGGTGGCTGTAAACCGCGAGCTTCCGCCGGCCGACCGGGTCCGTCAGCGCCATGGGGATCGCATCGACCCACTTGGCCCGCATGAGTTCGTCGAGCAGCGGCTCCCAGAGCGTCGTGATGAACTCGCGCCAGGTGATCGCCTCCGTCAGCGGCAGATTCAGTGCGATGATGTTCTCCGGCGGGACGCCGCGCACCTCCGCGTAGTGCCGCGCGATGCGCAGGGAATCCGGGTCGGCGCGGTTGGCGAGAAGGACGACGCGCAGGGCAGGGTTGTCGTCCGCCCCCCGGCTGACGGCGGCGAGCAACGCGATGGCGGCCAACACCAGAATTTTGCGGAAGGCACTCAACGGGGCGCGACAGTGCGGAGTCGCCGCCTTTTTTCGAGCGCACATTCGCGCGCCTTGCCAAAACCCCGCGGATTTCCTCCAATGGGTGCGGCGATGGACTCCGCCTTCCCTCCCGGGTAAACCGCTCCACGGTGGAGCTGATGATTCCTGTTCCAACCCATCCGTAACAGGCAGATCATGTCCCTTCCCCTCCCGCTTCACCCTCGCCTCGCGATCCGCTCCGTCCGATGAAGCGGTTCTTCGACGTTCGCGAGCACTTCGAAAATCTGCGGCAGTTGGTCCAATGGACGCTTCTCGTCCTGCCGGTGGCCCTCCTGTCGGGCTCCGCCAGCGCGCTGTTTCTCTGGGCGCTCGACCACGCCACGCGGCTCCGGTGGGAACAAACCTGGCTGCTGTATCTCCTGCCCGTCGCCGGCGTCGCCGTCGGCTGGCTCTACCATCAGTTCGGCAAAAAAGCCGAGGCGGGCAACAACCTCATCATGGAGGAAATCCATCAGCCCGGCGGCGGCGTGCCCGCGCGGATGGCCCCGCTGGTGCTCGTCGGCACGCTCCTCACCCATCTCTGCGGCGGCTCCGCCGGCCGCGAGGGCACGGCGGTGCAGATGGGCGGCAGTCTCGCCGGGGCCTTCGGCCGTCTCGCGAAACTTTCCCCGGAAAATCGCCGGATGCTGCTCATGGCGGGCGTGGCCGCGGGCTTTGGGTCGGTGTTCGGGACGCCTCTCGCGGGGGCCATCTTTGCGATGGAGGTGCTCGTCATCGGCCACATGCGCTACGACGCGCTCATCCCCGTCCTCGTCGCGAGCCTCGTCGGCGATTTTACGTGCTCCGCCTGGGGCATTCAGCACACACCCTACCACATCGCGTTCGACGGCGCGGAGGCGGGCCACTTCGTGATCGATGGCCTGCTCCTCGGCAAGATCGTGCTGGCCGCGATGCTCTTTGGTCTCGTGAGCCAGGGCTTCGCGGAGTTCACGCACCTGATCAAGACCACGCTGGCCCGCTGGATTCCCTACGCCCCCCTGCGTCCGGTGGTGGGCGGCGCGGCCGTCATCGCGCTCGTTTTCGCCCTCGGCACCCGCGACTATCTCGGCATCGGCGTCAGTTCTCCGGATCCGGGAGCCGTCACGATCCTGTCCTCTTTCAACGCCGGAGGCGCGACGCCGTGGAGCTGGTGGTGGAAGCTGCTCTTCACGGCGGTCACGCTCGGCGCCGGCTTCAAGGGCGGCGAGGTCACGCCGCTGTTTTTCATCGGCGCGGCGCTCGGCAACGCCCTCTCCGGTCCGCTCGGCGTGCCCGTGGACCTGTTCGCCGGCCTCGGTTTCATCGCCGTCTTCGCCGGCGCCACCAACACTCCCCTCGCCTGCACCGTGATGGGCATCGAGCTGTTCGGCGCGCACCACGCGGTCTATTTCGCCGTCGCCTGTTTCGTCGCCTACCTCTTCAGCGGACACTCCGGCATTTACAGCGCGCAGCGCCTGGGCGTGCCGAAGAAATCGGCGGGAGTGCCCACCAAGGAAATTGGGTAAGGAATGACGCAGGAGCCCCGCCCGCGGCGCGGGCCAGAAAGCGCCCCTTACTTCTTGGACTTCTCCGTCGGCTCGCCGCCGCCCTGCCGCTTCACGAGCTGCGTGCGCAGATAGGTGTCCGGCACGGCATTCTTCCAGGCCGCGAGCCAGATCGCGCTCAGCATCTTACCGCCGGTGAGCAACTGCCCCTCGATAAACGCCTGCCCTTCGGGCACGACTTTCTCGTCTCGCTCGTGGGAGAACTTCCCGGCCTTCTCCAACTGATAGAGCGGCTCGACGAGTTTGTTCTGCGCCAGCAGGTAGTCGAACACCGCGACAAACATCGGGTCGCGTCCGTCCTCGCGCGCGGCGAGCGCGATCGCCGGCGGCGGGGTGATGCGGGGCGCGAGCGCGGCGAACGTGATGCCCGCCTTGGCGACCAGTCCGCCGTCGATCCACGAGTGGATGCCGGGCCATTTGCTGTAGCCATTGGGATTCTCGCCGACCCAGCCGTTGTGGTGGACCGTCGTGTGCAGCGGCTGCGCGCAGTCGCCGACGTAGTGGCCCATCACGCCCATGAGATAGACGATGTTGGCCTTGGCGTTGGCGATCTCCTCGGGCGTGCCGAGTTCCTCCATCACTTTCAGGTAGCCAAAGCCGGAGCGCAGCCGGCCGAAATACTCCGTGATCGCCCAGGGCGCGAAGCCCGGCCACTCGCGCGTGTGATCCGCATTCTTCGCCGGATCGATCGCGGGAAACTTGTCCGCGTGCGCCGCCCGCCCCGCGGCGAACTGCACGATGAAATCGTAGCGAAACGACGTGACCTTGCCCAAGTCGAGCCCCGCGTCGGTGAGTTGCTCCAAGTCACAGAAATGATCCGTCCAGCTTCCACCGGACTGCTTGAGCGGCAGGTCGGGCGCGTTGCGCCCCAGGGTGGCGGCGTAGGACCGGATGCCGGCGGCCATCGCCTCGGCGATCTGCTGCCGGTAGGCCGGCGTCGCCGCACGGCGGGCCTCGGCCTCGTTGGAAAGAAACAGGGACTCGATCAGCACGCCAGGGCACTTGAGCCCGCGCAGCACCCCGAGGTGCTTCGTCTTGTGGCCCCGGTCCGAGGTCTTCAGGGCGGTGATCGTCTCGCGGTGCAACGCGTGCGCGAGCAGCGAGGTCCAGGGGTCGAGCCGGTTGACGGGCGCGATGTCCCGTTCCGTGTCGTCGGCCTGGCCGAAGCCCCACGACGTGTCGGAGCGCTGCCCGGGACGCGTGAAGACATAGACCTCCGTGCCGCTCACGCGGGTGTCGGGGTAAAGCGAGTTGAAGTGGATGCTGAGAAACAGGTCGGCCCCGGAGGTGTTGGCGATCAGTGCGCGCCGCTGGAGGTCGGCGTCCTTGGACGGGGCCAGCTGGCGGTCGTCGCGACGGGTGAGCACCACCGTGTAGCCTTCCGCCTTGAGCAATTTTTCGAGGCGCAGCGCCACATCGAGCGCGAGCACCTTCTCCTGCAGGCGCAACGGCCGGTTTTCCATTCCCGGATCGCCGCCGCCGTGGCCCGGATCGAGCACGATGGTTTTCAGCCGGGGGACCGGCACCGTCACAAAATCGGGGCGGAGCAGCGAAACCAAGCAGCGCTCGTAGTCCGTGCGCGAGACGTACAATTTTCCGGCGCGACTTTGCACGGCGTCGCCCAGAAAAATCCGGACGTCGTCACAGATGACTTCGCGCCGGTCGGCGGTGAGCACCAGCTTGCGCGGGCCGGAGCTCAGCGTGAGCTCGCGCTTGCCCTCATCCCACCGGCCCTTGAATCCGAGGTGTCCGGCAATCTCGTTGGCCGAGATGTAGTCGAGATTCTTGATCCGCGTCGTCGCCAGGGGCGGCGGAGCCTTGGGCGCGGGGGAGCCGGGATCGTTGAACAGCCCGGGACGCGAGGGCGCGGTGCGCAACGCCGGTGCCGCGACCGGCGCGGTCGCCAGAGGCGCCGGCAGAAGGGCGGACTTTTCGGCCACCGCCCCACCCGCCACGTGGGAGCACGCGGCCAGCTGCAGGATCAGGCCGCCCAGGGCGGCGAGACGCGTGGCCGCCGGGAGCATGGCGGCGGCGCCTTACGTGGCTTTCGGAGCGGCGCCGGGCGAACCCTCGTCGCCCTCGTCGTCATCGTCGTTGCCCTGGTCGGGACCATCGTCCACGGCCTGGCTCGCGCTGCCCTCGACATGCCACTTCGGCTTGCGCTTGTTGACGGGGAGCGGCGTGAGCATGACGTGAATGTTGCGGCCGATCAGCTTCGGCTCGGCGTCCGGATGGCCCATGCCCGCGAGCTCGGCGACGGCGCGCGTCATCACGGCGAAACCGATGTCGGTGTGCGCCATTTCGCGGCCGCGGAACTTGAGGCGGAGTTTGACCTTGTTGCCGTGCGCGAGGAATTCCTCGGCGTGGCGGGCCTTCGTGAAAAAGTCCCCGTCGGCGATGCGCGCCGTAAACTCGATCTCCTTGATCTTGCTCGCGGTCGATTTCACGTGCGAGGTCTTCTTCGACTCCTCGTAGACGTACTTGCCGAAATCCATGATGCGGCAGACCGGCGGCGTCGCATTCGGCGCAACCTCGACGAGGTCGAGCCCGACTTCGAGGGCGAGACTGATGGCCTTCTGCGTGTCGATGATGCCGAGCTGGCGACCCTCGGGTGAGATCAAGCGGACCTGCGGAACCTTGATACGGTGGTTGCGACGGATCGCCGCAAACGGGTCGACATTGCGACGTTGATATGAACCGGAACGGTTGCCGCCACCGGCGGAGGGGAACGAAGTAGCCATCAATAATGATTTAACGAGTGATTAGGTCGGGCACTGATTTCGCCCAGACGGGCCCCAATGACAACACCTATTTCACCGCATTCCACCCGGGGAATTGGCGGGGTCACACGCTGAAGCTCTCGCCGCACGAGCAACTCGCCTTGGCGTTGGGGTTGGAAAACTTGAACCCGCCCGCGACCATCGCGTTCGAATAATCGAGATGCGTCCCCTTTAGATAGAGCGCACTTTTGCTGTCCACGATCACCCTCACGCCCGCCGTCCGCACGAGGATGTCGCCGCGCTTCGGCTCGGGCACGAACTTCATCTTGTAACTCAGTCCGTTGCAGCCGCCTCCGGTGATCGCCAGCCGCAGGTACTCCCCCGCCTTTTCGCGGACGATCAGGGCGTTGACCTTCGCCCCCGCCGCCGCCGTCAGCAGCACGAGGTTCTCATTGCCCTCGCGGACGCCCTCGGGCAGGCCCGTGGTCGGTGGCGGCGGGAGGAGATCGGTGGACATACGCCCTCAACCAAACCATTCGCGGGCCGAACCGCAACTTTTTCGCACACCGGTCTGCGGGACCGGACACGCGCCATCCTGCCTTACTTCGCCCCGCGCGCCGCGATCAGCCGGCGCGCGACCGTCACCGCGTTCGCAAAACTCGTCGCGCGCGCCACGCCCTTGCCCGCGATGCCGAACGCCGTGCCATGGTCGGGACTCGTCCGCACGTGCGGCAGGCCCAGCGTCACATTCACCGACTCATCGAAATCGATCACCTTGAGCGGCGCGAGGCCCTGGTCGTGATACAGCGCAATCACGACATCGAACTCCCCGCGCAGCGCCCGCGCAAACAGCGTGTCCCCCGGCTCGCAGCGCGAGAGTCCGGGAAACTCCGTCCGCCATCGCTCCAGCGCCGGGTTGAGAAAATCGCGCTCCTCCTCGCCCAGCAGCCCCCCTTCCCCCGCGTGGGGATTCAGCCCGCACACGCCGATGCGCGGCCGCGCGATGCCCTCCGCCCGCGCCAGCACGTCCGCCGCCGCGATCGTGCGGTGGAGCAGCTGCGGGCCGAGCAGCTGCGGCACCTCGCACAGCGGCACGTGCCAGGTGGCGAGGACCACCCGCAGCTTGCCACCGCAAAACGCCATCACCGGCTCCCCGCCCCAGCGCGCCGCGAAAAATTCCGTCTGCCCGGGAAACTCGTACCCGATGCGGGCCAGCTCGCCCTTGCTCACCGGTCCGGTCACGACGCCGCAAAATTCCCCTGACACGCAGCCCGCCGCCGCGCGCTCCATCGCCGCCCACGCCACGAGCGCCCCTTCGCCGGTCGGCGTCCCGGGTGTCGCGACAAACTCCTCCAACCCGACCGCGATTTTCTCCGCAGCCGTGTCCAGCGTCGCCAGCCACCGCGCGGGCCCGACGACCGCCACCTCATGCGCTACCGCGGCATGGGCCGCGAGCCAGGTGGCGATGATCTCGGGACCGACCCCGGCCGGGTCGCCGCAGGTGAGCGCGAGCCTAGCCGGCATCGGCCTCCTCCGCGTTGGCCGCCCGGCGCGCCCGGGCGAAGCTGCGTTTCCCGCCGGCAAAAAACTCCAGGAAGCGCCGCGCCTCGGCACTCGAAAAATTTCCCTCCGCCAGCAGCCGGGCCGCGACTTCGCGGATGTTGCCCGGGGTGAAATACACCCCGGCAAACGCCGTCTTCAGCTCCGCGATGGAGGCCCGCGGCACGCCGCGGCGCTTGAGCCCGATCACGTTGAAGCCGATCACGTCGTCGCGCTCCGCCACCATCGTGAAGTGCGGTACGTCGCGCGTGATCGACGCGTGTCCCGCCACCATCACGCCCTCGCCGATGCGGCAGAACTGGTGCACTGCCGCCCCGCCGCCGAGAAACGTGTGGTCACCCACGCTCACGTGCCCGCCGAGCAGCGCAGCGTTCGCAAACACGACGTTATTGCCGATCTCGCAGTCGTGCGCGACGTGGCTCGTCGCCATCAGAAAACAGTTCTCGCCGACCACCGTAAATTTCCCCGCGTGGATCGAGCGGTTGATCGTCACCTGCTCGCGGATCACGGTCCCCGCGCCGATGCGCACGCCGGCATCCGACTGGGTAAACTTCAGGTACTGCGGGTCTCCGCCGACGACGGAAAACGGGTGGACCACCACGCGGTCCCCGAGCACGCAGTGTTTTGTGATGACCACGTAGGCCTGGATTTCGCAGTCGGCCCCGAGCTGCGCGCCCGGCTCGACGAGGGCGGTGGGATGGATGAGGGTCGCCATGGTCGGTCAGATTTTCGGGCGCCGTGCGGCCGGGCGTTCCGTAAGCAGGTCCATCTGCGTGTCCTTGAGGAGGTCGTAGTTTTTCAAAATGCGCATGACCTGCAGGGTGTCGCTCTTGGTGTAGTTCTGGTTGGTTTCGATCTTGTCGAGGAGGTCGAGCAGCATCGCGCGGAACGAGATGATCGCATCGACGCCCTTCGCCTTGAGCAAGTCCACGCTCTGCGAGCGAAACGGCTCCGCCGTGGGCAGGCTGGGCAGCACGAGTATCTTCGTGAGGGTGTCGCCCGCGCCGTCCGCCGTTTCCGCCGGGAAGAACCGCGCCGCCTCCTTCAGCACGCTCTGCTTGAGGAAGCCAAAGATCTCAGGACTGCTCTTCAGCATCTGCGGCGTAAACACGCCCGTGTGCCAGCCCTTCACCGACACCACCGCCTTTTGCACAAAGGGCAGTTCGTTCGAGAACAGGAAGAAATCCGGCTTCCGTGCCCCGCGCTCCCACGCCGGGTTGTACACCACGAGGTCGATCTCCTCCTCCGCGAGCTTGCGCCGCGAGCTCACCTGATACTTCCGGGCCTGGCGGACCAGAAACCCGTTCTGTTCAAAATACTCCCGGACAATGCCTTCGTCGATGGCTGACATGATGGTGTGCGCTCTGAGGTAGGGCCAAAGGGATAGGGAACGGAACCGCGGACCGCGAGACTGATTCGCGAACCGGGCAACGGCCCCCGCCCCGGCTAGACCGCGCCGACCTCGCGAAAGCTGGCCTCGACCAGCGCCGGCGCGATGTCGCCCTGCGTCGCCGCCTCGCCCAGCCGCTTCAGGACCACAAACCGCAGCCCGCCCGCGCGCACCGTCTTGTCCCGCGTCATCGCCGCGTGCAGGTCCTCGTACGCCAGCGGCGCCCGCAGCCGCACCGGCAGCCCGTGCGCCGCCACCACGCGCTCCACCCGCGCGGTCTCCGGCGCGCCGATGTATCCGAGTTTCTGTGACAGCCGCGCCGCCGCGGCGAGGCCGATCGCGACCGCCTCGCCGTGCAAATACTCCCCGTAGCCCGCCGCGTTTTCAACCGCGTGGCCGAAGGTGTGCCCGAGGTTCAGCAGGGCGCGGCCCCCGTCCTTCGCCGTCTCGCGCTCGTCGGCCTCCACGATCCGCGCCTTCAGCGCGCAGCACCGCCGGATCACCGCCGCCAAGTCCGCGCTTGCGACCGTCAGCGGCGTTTCTTCCAGCCGCGTGAGCAGGGCCTCGTCGCCCAGCAGGCCGTACTTGATCACCTCGGCCATCCCGGCCGCAAATTCCCGCGCCGACAGCGTCGCGAGCAGCCCCGTGGAGATGAACACCGCCCGCGGCTGGTGAAACGCCCCGACGAGATTCTTGCCCGCCGCGATGTTGATGCCGGTTTTTCCGCCCACCGAGCTGTCCACCATCGAGAGCAACGTCGTGGGCACCTGGTAAAAATCGACCCCCCGCAGCCACGCCGCCGCCGCGAATCCGCCCAGGTCGCCGATCACGCCCCCGCCCGCCGCGAACAACGCCCCGCCCCGGTCGAGCTTGTGCTCCGCCAGGAAATCGAGGACGCGCCCGAAACCGGCCAAAGACTTCGCGCCCTCGCCCGGTTCGACGACCAGCCTCGGCGCCCCGCCAAACATCGCCTCCAGCGCCGGGCCCTGCGCCCGGGCCAGGTTGACATCCGTGAGCACCGCGGCCTTGCGACCCGCCGCCACCAGCCGGTCGACTTCGCGGCGCACATCCGCCGACACATCCGACCCAAACCGGATCGGATAACTGCGCTCGCCGAGATTGACCGTGAGACTTTCGACCATGCCCGGTTAAACGCCCGCCCCTCAGTCACGTCGAGGACAAGTTCATCGTCCGCCGTCCCTTCGGCGTGGCCGCACCGCTGCCAGCACCTCCAACTGGCACGGCACTCGTTCACCTCCGCCGCGCCTCCATCTCACTGTGATTCTTAAAATTCTCAAACCCTCAAATTCAATGTGAATCACATATATCACTTCAGTTCATAATCTTAAGATTTATTCGTCGTCACAATTTAATTGATTTTGAGACGCAGTCGCGAAATAATTCTTGTCATGAAGCGACTAGGTCTCAATAGCATTGAGCCGTGATCGCTTCACCTTGCATCCTCCGTTCCGCCCAGTGCGCCGCGCTCATCGCGTTGGCCGCGGCGGCGGGGATTGTGCGGGCCGAGGCCTCGGTCTCCTCCCCCGGTGAACCAGCACGGCGTGACTCTTCGCTCACCCAATCGTGGTCCGGTCTTTCTCCGTTGGTGCTGACCCACTTCACGGCCAAGGCGACCTCGCCGTGGCTGCGGCAGTTCGCGGCGTTCGCCGTTTGGTGTCTCAATGCCGATCGCTCCACGGCGGCGGCCAGCGTCGCCCCTGAGGCCGCCGCGGACGCCGATGCCTCGGCACCGCACGCGTTCCCCTCCAACCCGCCGACACCGATGCTCGCGCTCCCGCCGCCTGCGGAAGCCGCTCCGGTCCGTGTCGAATCCGCTCCGCGCCCCGCCCTCTGCGCGCGCCCGCACCTGATCCCCTTTGCTGTCGGCCCCCCGGCCCACGAGTCCACCTTCCCCCCGCTTGCGGCCGGCACACGCGTGCCCGGCGACTCCACCGCTCACGGGATTCTCACCAGGTCAGTTTTTAGAGTCGCCCCTGCCGACGAGGTTTCGTCGATGGCGCGCCTAGCGCGCCGGTTTGACCCGAGGGCCGTTTCGGCCGGGTCGTTGAAGCCAGATTCCGCAATAAAGGACTCGGTCGCCAGGTCGCGCCGTCTTCCCGCCGGCCGCGCCGCGCCCTCTGTCTCCGTCGCGCTGCCCTGCGTGACCCTCGTGAGGTATTCCGCGCCCGGATCCGCCGGCTCTTTCGCCCGCCCATCCGATTTTCCCACCGCCACCTTTCTTCCCACCGCCGACTCCCATGAAACCTGACTTCGCCTCCGACCTCTCCTCCTCCAGCCGCTCTGCCTCCGCCCTGGCCGCGCTGATCGTCACCCAGGGCCTCGCCAGCACCGCGCACGCCGGCCTGGGCGCCGCCGACGCCGCCAACACTGCGGCCGACGCCCCCACGCAACTCGGGGCCGTCAGCGTCGAGGAAAAGAAGGAAACCAAGCCCTCCCTCCCCAAATTCACCGAGCCCCTCCGCGATACCCCGCAGACCGTCGCGGTGATCCCGAGCGAGGTCTTCCTCCAGCAGGGCGCCGCAAATTTGAGCGACGTGCTGCGTAATACGTCCGGCATTACTTTTGCCGCCGGCGAGGGCGGCAGCGCCGCCGGAACCGCGGGCGACGCGTTTTACATGCGCGGCTTCGACACCTCCAACAACATCTTCGTCGACGGCGTGCGCGACGTCGGCGCCTACAGCCGCGACGTCTACAATCTCGAGCAGGTCGAGGTCGCCAAGGGCCCCGCCGGTGCCGACATCGGCCGCGGCGGTGCCTCGGGCTACGTCAACGTTTCCACGAAGGTCCCGCGCCTCGAGGCCTTCACCGCGGCCAATGTCACCTACGGCTTCGACGAGCAAACCTCCGGCAGCCGCCGCCGCACCAGCCTCGACGTCAACCAGCCCGTAGAAAATTCTCCGGTCCGTGGCACCGCCGTCCGCATCAACGCGCTCTGGCAGGACAACGATGTCGTCGGCCGCGACTACGCCGAAAACAAGAGCTGGGCCATCGCCCCGTCGCTCGCCCTCGGCCTGGGCACGCCCACGCGCGCCACGCTCGCCTACCAGCACACCGAGCAGGACAACCGCCCCGACTACGGACTGCCCACCGCGCAACTGCCCGGCTACATTTCCGCAGTTCCCGTGCCGTCAGTCGACCGCAGCACGTTCTACGGCTTCACGGTCGACTCGGACAAGGTCTCGAGCGATGCCGTCGTCGCCCGCCTCGAACGCGACGTCACCGGCGACCTGAAGCTCAGCAACCAGACCCGCTACAGCGCCAATCAGCGCGAGGCCGTCGTCACGACGCCGGGCTCCAGCGGCGCCGCCTACGTCCCCGCCACCGGCCTGCTCACCCGCAGCCGTCAGGCCAACAAGCGCGACCTCAGCATCCTTTCCAACCAGACCAACGTCACCGCCCGCGTGGTCACCGGCCCGCTCAGCCACAATTTCACCGGCGGCCTCGAGCTCTCCCGCGAGACCGCTTACAATCCCGCGTTCACCAGCGTCACGCTCCCCGCGATTCTTATCCAGAATCCCGACCCGGGCGCCGCCCCCGCCCTCACGCCCTTCCGCAGCGGCGCGTACACCGATGTCACGACGAAGACCGCCGCGCTCTACCTCTTCGACACCGTTCACTTCAGCCCCCGCTGGCAGGCCAACGCCAGCCTCCGCGCCGAACGCTACCAGACCCACTACCTCAGTATGGCCGCCACCGGCGCGGCGACCCTCGTCGACGCCCGGAAAAACCTCGTGAGCTGGAAGAGCGGTCTCGTCTTCAAGCCCGTCACCGCCGGCAGCCTCTACGCCGCCTACGCGACCTCGCTCACGCCCCCCGGCACCGACTTCACGCTCTCCAGCGCCGTCGGCAACCAGAACAATCCCGACACCGACCCGCAGGAAACGTCGAACCTCGAGCTCGGCGTGAAGTGGGACTTCTTCCACGGCCGCCTCTCGACCAACTTCGCCGTCTTCAAGACCGTCAACGACAAGACGGTCTACACCGATCCCCTCCTCGGCCCGATCCCCGCCGGCAAGCAGACCGTGCAGGGCTTCGAACTCGGCGCCACCCGGCGCATCACCGACAACTGGCTGGTCCTGGCCAGCGTCTCGTTCCTCGACAGCGAGATCAACGCCGGCACCACCACAGGCGGCAACCTCGCCGGCTCCGCCCTGCCGCTGATTCCCCGCTGGTCCGGCAACCTCTACACCAGCTACCGTTTCCACTCCGGCCTGATCCTCGGCGGCGGCGGCCAGTACTCCGACGAGGTCGCCCGCCGCGACAACAACACGCCCGCCGTTCCGCGCACCTCGCCGAGCTACTGGCTCTTCAACGCCGTCGTGAGCTACCCGGTCGTAAAAAACGTCACGCTCCGCCTCAACGTGAACAATCTCTTCGACCGAATCTTCGTCCAGAGCGCCAACAACAACGGCGCCCGCTTCACCCCCGGCGCCCCCCGCGCCTACACCCTCAGCGCCGACCTGCGCTTTTGATCGTCCGACCCTTTTCCCTCCCTCCACTCCGGCCCTCACTGCTCCACGCCCATGCTCCTCGCAATCCCCGACGTCCTCACCCCCGACCAACTGACCGAAGGCCGCCGCCTCATCGAGGCCGCCGACTGGATCGACGGAAAGGCCACCGCCGGCCACCAGGGCGCACGCGTCAAGGACAACATGCAGTTGCCGGTCGACCTCCGCCTCCGTACTGACCTTTCTTGTACGTTCTTCTTCGCCGGCCCGGAGGAGTACGATGGCGGCGAGCTCATCATCGAGGACACCTATGGCACGAAGAGCGTGAAGCTCCCCGCCGGCCACCTGATCCTCTACCCGTCGACGAGCCTGCACCAGGTCACGCCCGTCACGCGCGGCACCCGCCTCTGCTCGTTCTTCTGGCTCCAGTCGATGATCCGCGACGGCGGCCAGCGCTCGCTGCTCTTCGAGATGGACGTCGCGATCCAGCGCCTCGGCGCGGAAAACCCGCTCCATCCCTCCGTGGTCCAGCTCACCGGCGTCTACCACAACCTCCTCCGCCAGTGGGCGGAAATGTAAACCCATGTCACCTCTTCCCATGCTCGCGCCACCCCACCACCACCCGCACCGCTTCTCCGACGACGCGAAGTTCCTCCTCGCCGTTTTCGTCGCCCTCGCGGTCCTCGGCCTCTTCGCCCTCGCCACGCACCTCTGATTTTCCCGCCCGCCGCCGTTCGTTCCCTGAACCCTCCCCGCCTGTGATTGGAATCCATCCGGGGCAAGCCTCAGGCCGGCGGCGGGCGGAATTTTTCCTCCGGCTCCATTCCCTTTTCGCCATGAAACGCCTCGTCACACCTCGCCTCGTCCCGCTCCTCGCGCTCGCCGCTCTCGCCGCGGCCGCGCCGCTCCGCGCCCAGCCGCCGGCGCCCGCCGCCGCAACGGAGCGCGACGAACTGGTGCGCCTGGATGATTTCAAGGTCAGCGCCGCCACGCGCACCGAAAAGCTCGCAAGCGCCCTTCCCGTCACCACCACCGTTGTCAGCCCCGAGGCCCTCGACCGCCAGCTCGCGATCTCCTCCGACGTCGGCCAGGCCCTCGCCCAGACGATCCCGAGCTACGCCCCCTCGCGCCAGAAGCTCACGAGCCGTAGCGAGTCCTTCCGCGGCCGTGACCCGCTCTACCTCGTCGACGGCATCCCGCAGTCCAATCCCCTCCGCGCCGGCAACCGCGAGAGCCTCACCATCGACCCGTTCTTCCTCGGCAAGATCGAGGTCGTCAACGGCTCCTCCGCCGCCCAGGGCCTCGGCGCCACCGGCGGTATCATCAATTTTATTACACGCCCCGCCCCCGTCGAGTCTGGCATCCGCTCCGCCCTGGAACTCACCGGCGTCACCTCCACCCGCCTCAAGTCCCGCGGCACCGGCGGCAAGGCCGCCGCCCTCACCGCCGTCCGGTCCGGCGGCGCCTCGCTCGTCGCCGGCGCGACCGTCGAGCACAAGCCCTTCGCCTATGACGGCGACGGCCGCGCACTCGGCGTCGACAACACCCAGGGCGACACCCTCGACTCCGACGCCTTCGATGTCTTCGCCAAGGGCGGCTACACCTTCGGCGACCGCCATCAGGTCGAGTTCATGGTCAACCACTATGACCTGAAGCAGAATCTCGACTGGGTCGCCGTCGCCGGCAACCGCGCGACCGGCGCCACCACCACCTCCGTCCGCGGCTCGCCTCCCGGCCGTCCCGCGGAGAACAAGGTCACCAGCGGCGCCCTCACCTTCAGCGACCGCGCCCTCTTCGACGGCGAGTTCACGCTCAACCTCTTCCGCCAGGATTTCTCCGCCACCTACGGCGCGGTCGACACCCTCGCCACCCGGAGCTCCTTCCGCCTCAACGGCGTCCCCACCCTCGACCAGTCTCAGGTCGAGGCCGAGAAATACGGCATGCGCACCACTTGGGTCCGCACCTTCCCTTCGGCCGGCCATCTCGGTGTCGTCACCGGCTTCGACTACCTCGCCGACGAAACCGCGCAGGTCCTCGTCCTCACCGGTCGCACCTGGGTGCCGCGCACCACGTACACCGGTTGGTCTCCCTACCTGCAGCTCGAAAAACCCCTCGGCCAGCTCACGCTCCACGGC
>JAPLTR010000675.1:0-2564 GCA_026398065.1 Verrucomicrobiota bacterium
CGGTCCGGCACGTCGTCGCCGAGGCCGCGAAACACGGTCATCGAGGCGTGGGTGTGGGTGTTCACCATGCCCGGCAGCACGAGGTCGTCACGGGCGTCGATGGTCTTCGGCGCCGAGTACTGCGCGGCGAGCGCGGACGGGCCGACCGCGATGATGCGGGCGTCGCGGATGATCACCGCCCCATCCTCGATGATCTCGCGGCGCTCGTTCATCGTCACGATGTGGGCGTGGGTCAGGATGAGGTCGGCAGGCTGCACGGCGGACACGCCGAGCGGGACGCCGAAAAGGGCGCCGCTCAGGACCGTGAGGAAAAATGGCAGTCGTCGCATGGGAAGAGCCGAACCGAAGAGAGTGGAGCACCGCCGGTGCCAGCCAAGCCCCGAAATTGGATGCCGGGAAACTTAGAAGGGCCGGTTACGGCCGATCTAATCGCCGCGTGATACCGCGGGACGCCGCTTGCGTTCGAGTCCCACCTGGCTTCATCGCGAGCAAAGCGCGACAAACGCCGCGTAAAACCGGCTGTCGTCGAGCTGCTGCTGGACGCGGGCCCGGCGTTCGCCCTGGCCGGGGGCAAAGGCGGGGTCCCAACTGAGCAAGTCGCCGTAGCCGGGGCCGCGCTCGACGTTGACGTCGATCAGATACTCGTCGAACCGCGTCACGAGGGACTCGTCGAGCCACGTGGCGGCGGCGACCTCATCCCACATCGGGCGGTTACGATGGCCGAACTGGTCGAGGTAGCGCGCGAGGGGCGTGCCGGATTTCGCGATCGCCGCGAACAGCTCCGGTGTGGCGCGGGTGTGGTGCGAAACGTCGATGGGCGAGCAGGTCACGCGGGCCCACGGGGCGCGGAGGACCGCGTGGGCGGCCTCGGCGTCAAAGCGGATGTTGAACTCGCGGCGGGGCGTGTGCCGAAATTCGCGCGCGCCGGGCGGCGCCTGGAACACCCCGCCCATGAAATGCAGTTCGCGCACGAGCGACGGCAACGACGGTTCGAGGGCGAGGGCCTGGGCCAAGTCGGTGAACGGCGCGGCGCACCACAGCGTGATCTCACCGGGGTGCGCGTGGGCCTGACGGACGATGAAGGCGGCGGCGGTCTCGGCCGCGGGGCGCGTGGTGGGATTGCCCTCCGGGAGGTCGGGCGTGTGGTGCGGGTCGGCCCACTTGCCGGGCCGGGCGAGGTCCCACGCGCCGTTGTAGATAAGTTTGCCGTGTTTCCTCTCCCACTCGGCGGTGGCGGCGGGGGTGTTGACCAGCGGCATGAGCGCACCCGGCACGACGGGCACGTCGGTACGGCCGAGGATCTCCAAGAAACGCAGCGCGTGGCGGACCTGCTGGTCGCGCCAGTGGTCGCCGGTGGGCACGCAGATGCCGAGGACCTCGGTGTCGGGCGATTGCAGGAGGAGCGCGACGGACTGGAGGTTCGTCGTAGCGGGACCGAGCGTGTCCTGATCGATGATGACTTTACGGCGCATGGGAGGGCGGAAACAAGGCGGGCGGCGGAGAACGTGGAAAAAGTTGACGTTGCCTCGCGCGGCCGGCGGAGGCTCAACGTTGGGCGTGGACTATCTGAGCCTCATCGACCGGAGCAAGCTGCACTACAAGCGAAGCGACGTGACGCCGATCTTCGCCGAACCGGCGGCCTTCGCGGCGCTCGTGGACGACCTGCTCGCGCCCTGGCGCGGCGAAAAGATCGACCGCGTGGTCGGCACGGACGCCCTGGGCTTCGTGGTGGGCACGGCCCTCGCGCTGAAACTCGGCGTAGGCTTCGTGCCGGTGCGCAAGGGCGGAAAACTCCCGGTGAAGAACGAGCGCGTGGCGTTTCGCGACTATTCGGGGGTGGAAAAGGTGTTCGAACTCCGCGCGAATCCGTGGGCGGTGGGCACGCGCGTGCTGCTCACCGACGAGTGGATCGAGACCGGCGCGACCGCGCAGGCGGCGGTGGAGCTGATCGAACGCACGGGCGGCGTGGTGGTCGGCATCGCCGCGATCGCCTTCCGGAAGAACGACAAGACCGCCCCGCTCTGGGCAAAATACCGCTGCCACGGCGTGTGGCCCGAGCAGGTCTAGCACGACGGGACCCGGGCTCACCGCAAACCCTGTTTCCACTTGATCGGTCAAAGCGATCCGGGTGATCCGATGCCGGGAAAGGATCGGGTGGTCGGGGACGGAGCGCGGGACGGGCGCGGCCGTGATCCGATTTGGATTTCCGTGCGTCTGGCCGTCTGCTCATCCTGCAGCAGTCACGACCCACTCCCCTGTTTCCCCACAGAACCCTCCTCTCCATGACCCTGAAAAAATCCGCCCTGATTCTCCTCGCCCTCGGCGCCGTGCTCGCACGGGCCGACGAAAAAGACGGCAAGCCCTACCCGGAGGGCTACACCGACACCCCGCCGATCTTCCCCGGTAGCCCGTGGAAGGTCCACGATCTGAACCGCCCCCGCCCCGGCCCCGTGAAGCCCGGCGACAAACCCGGCGCCGCACCGGCCGACGCCTTCGTGATCTTCGATGGCAAGGACACCTCCAGGTTCGTCGGCAAGGACGGCGCGCCGTGCCCGTGGAAGATC
>JAPLTR010000675.1:2581-16321 GCA_026398065.1 Verrucomicrobiota bacterium
TCGGCAAGGACGGCGCGCCGTGCCCGTGGAAGATCGACAATGGCGAACTGATCGTCGACGGCGGCGACGTCTGGTCGAAGGAGAGCTTCGCCAGCTGCCAGTTCCACATCGAATGGAAGACGAACCCCAAGACCTACGGCAATTCGCAGAAGAAGGGAAATGCCGGCGTCTTCTTCATGGACCGCTATGAGATGCAGATCCTCGACTGCACCGACAATCCGACCTACGCCGACGGCATGGCAGGCGCGGTGTATGGCCAGACCCCGCCGCTCGTCAACGCGGTCCGCCCGGCCGGCGAATGGCAGACCTACGACATCCTGTTTACGGCGCCCCGCCTCGAAGCGGGCAAGGTCGTCGAACCGGCCTACGTCACGATCATCGTCAACGGCATCGTCGTCCAGAATCACACGAAGATCCTCGGCCCGACCCTGCACAAGAAGGCCACGAACTACGACGGCACGTATCCCGCTAAGGCGCCGTTCCGCTTTCAGGATCACAAGAACAGCATCCCGGACCGCTTCCGGAACATCTGGGTGCGGGCGCTGTAAGACGACCACCGCCAACTGCCATTGAACAGATGAAAGCCGCACCCAAACGGTGCGACTTTTAAGTTCGTAGGGCGTCTGGCTTGCACGCGCCGGCTTGAAGAATTCGTACCAAGGCGTCCGCAAGCCGGACGCCCTACGGGTCAAGGCTCCAGCCAGACGTCCTTGTAGTTGTGAAAACCCAGCGGTGAATTCTTCCAGCCGCGCACCGACGGTGCGACCAGCGTCGTGCGTGAGCCCCAGTAGATGGGCGCGATGGGCATCTGGGTGAGCAGGTAGGTCTCGGCGCGCTGGAGGGCGGCGAGGCGGGCGGTGGGCGTGGGCTCGCGGGCGGCGGCGGCGAGCATACCGTCGTAAGCGGGGTCGGCGAAGCCGGTGCCGTTGACGCCGTTGCCCGTCGTGAAGATCGAAAGGTAGGTGAGCGGATCGGGGTATTCGCCGATCCAGCGCCCACGCGCGACGGCGTAGTCCAGGGTATCGAAGGCATCGAGCAGCACCTTGAATTCCTTCTGCGTGATCTGCACGTCGAGGCCGAGATCGCGGCGCCACATCTGTTGCACCGCCTCCGCAATGCGCTGGTTGATCTCGGAGGAGATCGTCGTGAGCTCGATCGTCGGCAGGCCCTTCCCATCGGGAAACCCGGCCTCGGCGAGGAGTTTTTTCGCCGCGGCCAGGTCGTGCGTCACTCCGGGCGGCGGGACATAGCCGGCGAGGCCGGGCGGCGTGAGCGCGGTCGCGACGCCCTGCCCACCCCGCAGGACATTTTTCACAATGGATTCGCGGTCGATGGCGAGCGAGAGAGCGCGGCGGAGACGCACATCGGAAAAGAGGCGGTGCTTCGTGTTGAACCGGAAAAAATAGCTCTCGACGTACGGCTCCACCCGGAGGAGGGCCGGCGCATCCTTTTTGTAGGCCTCGACCTTGCTGAGCGGGACATCCCACGTCGTGTGGAGCTGGCCGGCGCGGAAGGCGAGTTCCTGGTTTTGCGTGGATTCGCTGGGATAGAAATACATCTCGTTCAGCCGGACTTTGGCGGCGTCCCAGTAGTGCGGATTCTTTTCGACGGCAATGTGCTGATGGTCCTTCCACTCCCGGAGGCGGAACGGGCCGTTGCTCACGAGCGGAGCCGCACGCGTCCACTTCGCGGTGCGGTCGTCGAAGCGCGCGCCGCCGCGCTCGACCGAGGCGGCGTGAACGGGAAAGCAGACATTGGCACGCAGCACGGTGAGAAAATACGCGGTCGGACGCTCCAGTGTGATCTCGAGCGTAAACTCATCGGGCACGCGAAATCCCACCGCCGCGAAATCCGTGATCTTACCACGCGCGAAGGCCTCGGCATTTTTCACCGGATAGAGGGCGTCCTTGTATTCGGAGCCGAACGCGGGCGTGAGCGCGCGTCGGAACGAAAAGAGAAAATCGCGCGCGGTGAGCGGGTCGCCGTTGGACCACTGCGCGCCGCGTCGCAGATGAAACGTGTAAACCAGCCCGTCGGGCGAAACCTCCCAGCGCTCAGCGGCGCCGGGTCGGGGCTGGAGGGTTTCCTCGTCGAGGGTGACGAGGCCCTCGAAGAGGGAGGAGAGGACGTTATGGTCGACACTGCCGCCCGCGAGCTGGGGATCGAGCGACTGCACCTCGGCGCCGTTGCCGATATGGAGGACGCCGGTGCGGTTGCCGACGGCCACGGTCGTCTCGCGCCGGGCGCAGCCGGACGGCGCGAGTGTCGCAAGGAGCGCGAGGGCGGCGGCAAGAAGGTGAAGCGGGCGCAAGAGCACGGAGCCGAGTGTTGCAGGGCGCGTGCCTCCCATGCAACCCACCGGTCGGCCCCTGACGTTTTCCATGGTGGTCCGCGCGCCGAAGCACTAGCTCTTGGCGTCACGATGCGAATCCTACCCCTCCTGCTCGCGGCCCTGGCGATTGCGCGGCCGGCCCTCGCCGCCGAGCCCTCCCTCACGGCGACCAACCAGCCACCCGTGTTGTTCAACACCGCCTTCGAGAGCGCCTCGCTCGGCAAGATCGAGAAGCTCAGCGAGACGGAATTCCGCCTCCACGTGAAGGGCCAGCAGGATGCGCGCGGGCGCAACCGTCAGGCTACGTGGTTTCTCTTCCGCCTGGATGACGTCGCGGGCCGCGAGCTGACGCTGCATCTCACGTCCTTCAAAGGTGAATACAACGACAAGCCCGCCAACGCGCCCGCGGGGGCATGGTACCGGCCGGTCTTCAGCGAGAACGGGGAGACGTGGCAGCACTTCACCGACGCGAAATGGGAGGTGGAAAAGGACGAACTCACCCTCATCGTCCGGCCCCACGGCAACACCGTCTGGGTCTCGCACGTGCCGCCGTATCCGTATGCGCGCGCCCTGGGGATGATCGCGGAACTGGGCCGCCTGCCGCACGTGCGGGCGGAGGTGATCGGGCGCTCGGTGCTGGGACGCGACCTGCATCTCGTGACCGTCACGAATCCGACCAAGCCCGATGCGGGCAAGACGGTCATCTGGATGCAGGCGCGGCAGCATGCGTGGGAGACGGGCACGTCGTTTCTGCTGGAAGGGGCGCTGCGGTTCGTCGCATCCGACGAACCCGCGGCGCGCAAGCTCCGCGATGAAAACGTCTTTCTCTTCGTGCCCCTGATCAACCCGGACTCCGTGGTGCGCGGCGAGGTGCGGTTCAACGCCAACGGCTTCGATCCCAACCGCCAGTGGGACGAGGTGGACCTGCGGGACAAGCGCTGGCTCGAGCGCAACCCCGAGATCTGGTACGTGAAAAAGGCGCTGCTTGCCCAGCACGCACGCCAGCCCATCGCGCTCGCGTTGAACCTGCACAACACCGAGATGAACGAGTACATGGAGACAATGGCCGACACCGAACCCACGCTGTCCAGGATGCAGCGGTTCTTCGACCTCGCGGTCGCCCAGACCACCTTCGACCCCTCGCGGCCGAAACTCACGCTCTACCTGAGCACCTCGGGCCCTGCCAACAGCACCAACTGCCTGTGGCGCGAAGCCGGCGTGCCCATGATGCTGATGGAGCAGCGCATCGGCCCGGGCCGGAAGCTCAACGGGATCGCCACCACGAAGGACCGGGTCGAACTCGGCCGCGCCCTGATCGCCCTCATGGCCGAGGCCGCAAAATGAAGCCACCGCGCGCAGGGGTCGCGATGACGGCTGCCACCGACCGTCTGCCGCTCGCCTTCTCCGTCGAAGCATATTCCGGACGAACTGCAAAGCGCGCCTCTGCTCAATAAGGCTCGGAAACGAGCGACGTCCGCGCTCTTATCTTCGGTCTCCCCTCCCACCCCATGCGCCATCTTCTCCGGCTCCTCGCAGGTTTCACGCTCGCACTTTCTTCGCAGCTCCACGCCGCCGACGGCTGGCGCGAACTGTTCAACGGCAGAGACCTCACCGGCTGGAAGGCCAATGCCTTCCCCGAATCGTGGTCTGTCGTCGACGGCACGATTCGCGTCAACGCCGCCAAGGAGAGCTCGCACCTCTTCTTTGTTGGCGACGGCCAGGAGGACTTTGTGCGCTTCAAGAACTTTGAGCTCGAGGTCGTCGCCCGTGGCGAACCCAACGCCAACAGCGGGATCTTCATCCACACCGACCGCTCAACCTCGAATGCCAAACAGCACCTCGCGAAAGGCTACGAAATCCAGCTCAACAGCACCGAAAAGGAGAAGCGCAAGACCGGCAGCCTCTACGCCATTGTGGACCTCGATAAATCTGCGGTGGATGAGACAAAGTGGTTCACCACCCGCATCACCGTGCAGAACCGGCACATCGTGATCCAGATCAACGGCACCACGACGGTCGACTACACCGAGCCGCCCGACGCTGCCGCGCAGCGCCCGCCTGAGCGCAAGGGCCGCGTGCTCAATCCCGCTGGCGGCGCCATCGCCCTGCAGGGCCACGACCCGGGCAGCGTGTTTTATTTCAAGAGCGTCCGCATCCGCCCGCTGCCGTAGGCCGCCTGGTCGCAGGCGCTCCAGAGCGTCCGCAAGCGGACGCCTGCTCGGCCCGCGCCCTACCCTCAGAACTCCGCCGTCCCGGGCGTGCGCGCAAACGGGATGACGTCGCGGATGTTGGCGACACCCGTCACGAACATCAGCATGCGTTCGAAGCCGAGGCCGAAGCCGGAGTGCGGCACGGTGCCGTAGCGGCGCAGGTCGAGGTACCACCAGTATTCCTTCTCGCTCAGGTGGTGCTGCGCCATGTTTTCGCGCAGCACGTCGAGGCGTTCCTCGCGCTGGCTGCCGCCGATGATCTCGCCGATGCCGGGCACGAGGAGGTCCATCGCGCGGACGGTCTTTCCGTCGTCGTTCACGCGCATGTAAAACGGCTTCAGCGTGCGCGGATAGTTGTACACGGTCACCGGGCACTTGAAGTGCTCCTCGGCGAGGTAGCGCTCATGCTCGCTCTGCATGTTGTCACCCCACGCGATCGGGTGCTCCCAGGTCTTGCCCGACTTGCCGAGGATCTCGATCGCCTCGGTATAGCTGCAGCGCTGGAACGGCCGCTCGAGCACGAAGTCGAGGCGCGCGAGCAGGTCCTTGTCGACGAACTTGCCGAAGAACTCGAGGTCCGCGGCGCAGTGCGTCTTCGCGTCGCGGATGAGATGCTTCACGAACTCCTCCGCGAGCGCCATGTCGCCGTCGAGGTCGCAAAACGCGATCTCGGGCTCGATCATCCAAAACTCCGAGGCATGCCGCGAAGTGTGGGAGTTTTCCGCACGAAAGGTCGGTCCAAAGGTGTAGACGTTCGAGAGCGCCGTCGCAAAGATCTCCGCCTCCAGCTGGCCGCTCACGGTGAGGTAGGATTTTTTCGCGAAGAAGTCCTGTTTGAAATCGATGGTGCCATCCTCGTTCATCGGCGGATGCGACGGGTCGAGCGTCGTCACGCGGAAGAGCTCGCCCGCGCCCTCGCAGTCGCTCGCGGTGATGATGGGCGTGTGGACGTAGAGAAAATTCCGCTCCTGAAAGAACTGGTGCACGGCGTAGGCGAGCCGGCTACGCACACGGAAGACCGCACCGAAGAGGTTCGAGCGGGGGCGCAGGTGCGCGATCTCGCGGAGAAACTCCAGCGTGTGGCCCTTCTTCTGCAGCGGATAGGTCGCATCGGCCTCGCCGAGCACGGTGAAGGAGTCGGCGACCACCTCCCATTTCTGGCCCTGCCCCTGCGAGGCGACGAGCTTGCCGCGGACCTCGATCGAGGCACCGGTGTGGGCACGGAGGATCTCGGTCGCGTAGTTGGGGAGCTTGGCGTCGGCGATGACCTGGATGCCCTTGAAACAGGTGCCGTCGTTGAGCTCGATGAAGGAAAACGCCTTGGCGTCGCGGCGGGTGCGGACCCACCCCTGCAGGAGAATCGCGTCGCGGGGTGCGGTGGCTTCGTGGACTTCTTTGACAAGGGTGCGTTGCATGGAGGTTTGGTTTGCCCCCAACGAAGCGCGCGCGGGGCGGCGGTGGCAAATCCGGAAATGGGCCGGGCAAGTCCCCCTGCCGGGGTATTAGGAAACCGCGGAGATGTTCCCGAATTTATTACTCGGCGGTCAGTTTCCCATTGAAACCGCACTGAACCGGTCTCGTCTATGGCCACCATGAGCCCCCGCACCCTGCCTCCTGGTAGCGTTGGATTTGACCGTTGCGTCGCGGTCCGCCTCGGCGGACTGGGGCTCGCCGTTGGGTTTCTGTCCGGCTGCGTCGTCGAAACCGAGCGCGGCCACTTGCATCGCCATCCTGAGGCACCCGTCGTCATCCAGCAGGCGCCGCCCCCTCCACAGCCGCGGGAGGTCGTCATAGTCAGCCCGCCTCCCGTTCCCTCAGCGGTCACACGCGAATATATCGTGGTGCGTCAGGCACCACCTCCTCCGCGTGTGGAAGTTATCGTGGAACGCGACCGCCCTTCTTCCCGCCATGTTTGGGTCCAGGGGTATTGGGGCTGGCGCGAGGGCCGGCACGTCTGGATCGCCGGTCATTGGGAGCAACCGCCGCGAGAAAATGTCGTTTGGGTCGCACCGCGCTGGGAGAACCACAAAGACGGCTACGCGTTCATCGCGGGCGCCTGGCAGGACGGGCCGCGGGGCGGGGCGGCGGCCAAGATCGAGATTGTCGTAAAGGAGGCGCCTCCGCCTCGCAAGAAGGAGATCGTCGTCGAGCGTGAGCGTCCCTCACCTCGGCATATCTGGGTCGCCGGGTACTGGCGTCATGATGGCCGCGCCTATCTCTGGGTTCCCGGCCACTGGGAACTTCCGCCTCGGGACAAGAAGGCGTGGGTCGAGCCGCACTGGGAGGCGCGCGGCGGGGTGCATGTGTTCATTGAAGGCATCTGGCGCTAGCCGGACGCCTTCGACAACCGGTCGCGCCCCAGGCCTGTCTGGGACGCCCCACCTTGCGGCTTGGCGCGGGGCCGATCTTCGCGAATGATCCGGCCCCATGTATGACTTTCCTCTCACCGGCGCGCAGAAATCCTTTCTCCGCGGCCAGGGCCAGAAACTCGACGCCTCGCTGAAGCTGGGCAAGGGCGGGCTCACGCCCGCCTTCTTCACCGAGCTGCAAAAACTGCTCAAGGCGCACGAGCTCGTGAAACTGCGTTTTCTCGGCGCCGAGCGCGACGAACGCGAGGTGCTGGTCGCACAGATCGCCGACGAGGGCCGCTGCGTCTGCGTCGGCGCGGTCGGACACACCGCGCTCTTCTACCGGCAGAATCCCGACCCGAAGGAGCGCTCGGTCGCGCTGCCGGCCTGACCGCGCCGCGCCCGTCGGCGCACGCCGGCGGGGAGGGATTCGGCCGTCCGCTCAGAACTGATACGCCACCACCGAGTCCTTGCCGGCGAAGTGGAAGATCCGGTTGGCCGGCTCGTCCACCGTGTAGTTCGGCTCCTTTTCCTTCAGCACGAGCTGGCGGTCGGTTTCACCGCTGGCGAGGTTCACGCCCACGATGCCGATGTCCTTCTCCACCTTCGTGAGGATGTACGAATAGGCGTCGGACGACTTCGCCCCGCCGGCGCGCTTCGCGAGCTTCTCGGTGTACTTGTTGTAGCTGTCGAGATTGCTGTGGATCGTGTTGACGCCGCTGTTGTAGCCGCTGGAACCGATCCCGCCGCTGGCCGCGACCTGGGCGTTGCCATAGACGGCTGCGGCCGCGGTCACGGCGAACATCGCGATGTTCGCCAGCGCATCGCTCGGCGCCGCATAGAAAAGCGACCAGTTCGAGGTCTTCGTCTGCGGATCGAAACCGAGGAGATGCTGCTTGCCCTGCACCACGATTCGCCCGTTGGCGAAACTCACCGCCACCGGCACATCGAGGAGCGCCTTGTTGGCGGACACGCTCGCCTTCACGAGGCCGGTCACCCCGCCGAGCGCGCCGAGCCCGATCTTCGCCACGGACCCCGCGCCCATCTTGCGCTTGAACTCGATCGGCACCTTGAATGACTCGACGGGCGTGGCCGCCGCGGTGTCGATGCCGTAGACATTGGCGCCGTCGGCAAACACCACGAGGTTCGACGCGGGGACGACGACGAGGTTGGTGATGCCCTCCTTCGCCTTATCGAAATGGTAGAGCGATTTTCCGTCGGCCGGATCGAGCACGACGACCCCGAGGGGCTCCTTCAGCGCGGCGGTCTTGCCATCGGAGAAATTGCCGCCGTACCGGGAGAAGATCTTCCCGCCAACGACCTCGAGCTGGGCCACAATGGCGTTGTCGCGCGCCTTCAACAGCCCGGCGAAATCCGAGATGCGGTCGCTCTTCCAGAGCTGCGCGCCCGTCCGCCGGTTGATCGCGAAGACGCTGCCGCCGCCCGCGCCATAGATGCGGTCGCCGTCGATGCGCAGGGGCGCGTAGGTTTTCTTGAGCGCCTTGTTCGCCGGCGGAAACTCGACGCCCCACTTCGTGGCGCCGCTCGTGAGGTCGATGCAGTGCACGCCAAGGTAGCCCAGGTACATCTCGTCGCCGTCGATCACCGGCTCGTGGTAGCCGGAGAGATCCATCGTGGGAATGAAGCGGCCGCTGTTGTCCGCCATGTGCAACGGGATGCCCCCACCCTTGGTGAACTTCGCCGACCACTTCGCCGCGCCGGTCTCCAGGTCGTGGGCATTGAGGTAGATGCCGGGGTCCTTGCCGTCGTAGGTATTCACCACGAAGACCACGAGGTTCTTCGCCGGCACGGGGATCGTGTCGAGATATTGGCCGAGGACCTGCGGCGTGGTCCAGCGCTGCTCGCCGGTGAAGTAGTCGATCGCCGTGAACGTGACCTTGCTGTTCATCATGCCGTCGTAGGTGTTGCAGATGAGCAGCGGAGTGCCGAGGACGTCGACCGCGTTGCGCGTATTGGTCTTCTTGAATTCGGCGTGGGCCCAGAGCTGTTTCCCGCTGTCGGGATCGTACGACACAATCGCGTCGTCGGTGCCGACGAGCAGCGTGCCCAGCTCGGTCAGCTTGTGCCACTTGGCCTCTCCGGGGAGCTTGGCGGACCACAGCTGCTTCGCGGAACTGGCCGCCGACAGGGGCAGCGCGAGGAGGGTGAAGGCGAGACCCGCAGAGAGGATCCAGCGGGGCAAAGGTAAGTTCGTGGTCATGGAAGGAAAGGCGAAGCGGGCGTGGGCGGAGGCCGTGCTCAGCATCGCCGAAAATCGCACCGCGCGAAATACGCAGGCCTGCGTATGCGTGCCGGCCCGGCGCCAGCGCACAAACAGCGGACATTCACCCCGGAGGCTTTGTGACCGGCACAGCTTCGCGGGGCCTTGCACGTTTCACGTGCCAGCCCACGCTCGTGGACATGACGCCGTTGCCGACGCTCGCCGAGATCGAGTCCGCCGCTGCCCTGGTGCGGGCCGCGGTGCCGACCACGCCGCAAATTTCCTGGCCGCTGCTCAACGCCCGCGCCGGCTGCGAGGTCTGGGTGAAGCACGAAAACCACACGCCCCTCGGCGCCTTCAAGGTCCGCGGCGGTCTCACCTATTTCGATGCGCTCGTCCGTCGCGAACCCGGCCTCCGCGGCGTGATTGCGGCCACGCGCGGCAACCACGGCCAGTCCGTCGCCTTCGCCGCCCGCCGGGCCGGCCTCACCGCGACCATCGTGGTCCCACATGGCAACAGCGCGGAGAAAAACGCCGCGATGCGCGCCCTCGGGGGCGAACTCATCGAACACGGCGACGATTTCCAGGAGGCCCTCGAACACGCCCAAAGCCTCGCCGCCGAGGGAGGACTACACCTCGTGCCGTCGTTTCACCCCGACCTGGTGCGCGGCGTCGCCGTCTCCGCCCTCGATTTCCTCCGCGGCGCGCCTCCGCTCGACACCGTCTACGTGCCCATCGGCCTCGGTTCCGGGATCTGCGCGATGGTCGCCGCGCGCGACGCCCTTGGCCTGTCCACGCGCATCGTCGGAGTCGTCTCCGCTCAAGCCCCCGCGATCGCCCTGTCCTTCGCCGCCCGCCGTCCCGTCACGCACCCCGTTTCCACGCGTATCGCCGACGGCCTCGCGTGCTCGACCGTCAACCCCGCCGCGTTCGAACACCTCCTCCGCAGCGTCGAGCGCATCGTGCGCGTAACGGACGACGAAACCGAGGCCGCCATGCGCGCCGTTTTCACCGACACCCACAATGTCGCCGAAGGCGCAGCCGCCGCTGCCGTCGCCGCAGTCCTGCAGGAGCGGTCCTCCCACGCCGGCCGTCGCGTCGGTCTCGTCCTGACCGGCGGCAACGTCGACGCCGCCGCCTTCGCCCGCGTGCTGAGTGCCGGCTGACGCGCGTCCCGACCATCCCACAAAAACCTCCCGCCACGAACCACCGTTCCCTCAGGGCTCGACTGAGAACGCCGCGATTTTATCGCTCCTCACCCGCAACCGGTAGCGAAGCTCGATCGGGCTGCCCTCAAAATTGCCCGAGACCTCGCCCGTCAAAATCGCGTCGTCGCCTTCGACCACGACGTCCGTCACCGCGAGCGTGGCGCGATACCGGCGGCTCACGTCTTCAAACCACGCCCGGATCGCCGGCCCGCCGCGGTGGGTCCTGCCCTCGTCACTGACCTCCGCGTCCGACGCGAAGCACGCTTCGACCGCGGCGGCCTCGTGGCCGTTCATCGCGGCCACGAGGGCCGCGACCGGCGCCGGCATCGCGAATCCCGAGGACCTCGGAGGCCCGAACCGCTGCCGCATGAGCGCGATGTACTCGTCCTCGGACGTCTCCCGCCGGGCTTTGACCAGCGGCTGGATGTCCTCGGTCGCCACATAGCGCAGCCGGTCCGTGCCGTCGGTCGCGGCGTCGTAGATCACCTTCGCGACATCTTCCTGGGTCGCCAGCCGCTCGGCCCGCAGCCCGGCAAACACCGTCTCCGTCTGCGCCACGAAGGCCGCGTAGTCCGGCAGCGCGGCATTCTGCGCGGCCTCGGCGCCGCTGCGGCGGCCGAAGTTCGTGCTCAGCACCCCGCCCGGTTCGATCATCTTCACGACGATCCCCTGCGAGGCCAGTTCGTAGGCGAGGGCCTCGGAAAACCCCTCGAGCGCGAACTTGCTCGCGCAGTACAGCGACAGTATCGGCAGCGCAAAGACTCCGGCGCCGGATCCGATATTGAGGATGACCCCGCCCTGGTTTTGGCGGAAGTGCGGCAGGATGGCGCGCGTGACCTCCATCACCCCGAAGACATTCACATCAAACTGCTCGACGACCTTCTCGCGCGGCGTCGCCTCGAACAGCCCAAACAACCCGAAGCCCGCGTTGTTCACCAGCGCGTCGATCCGGCCGAAGCGCGCGATCCCTGCGTCGATCGCCGCCGCGACGCTCGTCCGGTCCTGCACGTCGAGCCGCACGACAAACACATTGGCGAAGCCATAGAGCTCGGTCTCCCGCTCTGGCTGGCGCATGGTCGCGATGACGTTCCAGCCTTCGCGGGCGAAATGGCGAGCCGTGGCCCGGCCGAAACCGGAGGAACAACCCGTGATCAGGATGGTTTTCTTCATGTGCGGGCCAGCGTCTCCGTTCCGCCCGGGGAGGCAAACGGGTCCGCCGTGTCTCCTGACAGCGTCCTGTCAGGAGACTGCCCTTCAGGACTTTTTCCCCGCCTCGTCCTCCTCCGTCTTGCGCTCGCGGGCGATCTCGACCGCCACGGCCGAGGCCACGACCGCCGGGGCATCCTGGGTCCGGGCCGCGTATTCGCGCTCCTCCTGCCGGTCCTTCTGGCGCATTGCGAGGTGTTCGGGCCGCTCCGCCTCGCCGGGCAGGTCCACCCGCAGTTCGTTGAGCAACATCACGGCCGCCGAGGCGAGGGGCAGCGCCAGCAGCGCGCCCACGATGCCGCCCAGCGCCCCACCCGCCAGCAGCGCGAAGAACACCACCGAAGAAGGGAGGCGCAGCGCCCGGCCGTACACCAGGGGCACCAGCAGCCGGCTCTCAAACTGCTCGTAGGCCAGCAGCAGTCCCAGCACCGCCAGGGCCGCTCCCGGCCCCACGGAAAACGCGGCCGCCACGGCCGGCACGATGGTGAGAAGTGCACCGATGTACGGCAGCACATCCATCGCGGCGCCGAGCACCGCGATCGCCAGCGCGTTCGGCACCCGGAACAGAGCCAGCAGCACAAAGACGAACACGCCGATCAGCAGACACGTGATGACCTGCCCGCGAATGTAGCCGCCGACGATCGTCTCCAGGTTGAGCAGCACGCGCGACGCCCGGACGTGGTGGTTGCGCGGCACGAGCGCAAACACCGCTCCGCGCAACCGGTCGCGGTCGAGCATGACGTAAAGCGCGAGGAACACCGCCGCCACCACGAACGCCACGATCTCGACCATCCGCAGCGATGCGGCCACCAGCGTCGAACGCGCGTCCTTCAGCAGGTCAGGATATTGGATGTCCCGGACCCAGTCGCCCAACGACCGCGTCAGGGGTGAAGCGCCCAGGTAGCCCACCACGCGGTCGCGGATCTCGGCCTCGTGTTCGATCACGGCGCGGCCCTGGGCCACCAACGGCGGGATCGTGAGCGAGAGCCCAAGCCCCGCCAGCGCGCTCCCGACCCCAAACACCACCGCGATCGCGACGCCGCGCCGGACCTTGCGCCGCTCCAGCCCGCTCACGAGCGGATTCAAGGTCCCGACGATCATCAAGGCCCCGACCAGCACCAGCAGGACCGGCGCAAGCTGCAGGAGCACCCAGGCCGCCGCAGCGACCAGCACCACCGCGATCAGCGTCTTTGGCGCCACTTCCACCCGCAGCGTCTGGCCCGGGGCCGGGGTCGGGGTCGGAGATGGCTTGGGGCTGGACATGGTCCACCCTTAGTCCGCGTTTCAGGTCCCTCGTTCGCTACAATCGGGCGCCGGATCCCATGCGCCTACGCGTTTCCGCGTAAGGTGCCGGCCTGCCGTTGACGTCCCCCGGTCGGCCTCGTGTGTTCGGCCCCGTGCTTGCCCCGCTTCTTCGCCGCCTGACGCGCCGGTTTCCCGCCGCCATCGCGCTTTTGTGCCCGGCGCTGCCCCTGACCGCCGCCGTCACCTGGTCCGACGCCGAGTCTGGCCTGCCTGCGATCCAGCGTTTCCCTCCACAGGTCTACCGGGCCCACGGCCAGATCAGCGATGTCGTCATCGCCCGCGATGGCCGGCTCTATGGGACCACGCAGCAGGCGCTCGTGCGCTTCGATGGCACGCGCTGGGAAACCCTCCCGTTCCCCAGCCTCTGGTCGTGGCGCGTCGACGCCACCGACGACGGCCGCGTCTACACCGCTGGCAACGACGAACTCGGCTACTACGCCGACGAGCCCGACGGGACCACGGTGTATCATTCGCTGATGTCGGCCGTGCCGCCCGAGGCACTCCCCCTCGGCGCCGTGCGTTCCACGCGCGCCGCGGGCAACGTCGTCGGCTTCAGCTGCGACAAGGGCTGGCTCGTCTGGGCCGATGGACGTTTCATTTTTACCCCCACGCCGGGCGCCTCGCGCAGTTGGATTCACCGTGTCGGTGCCGTTCTCTACGCCTCTGCGACGAAGACCGGCCTGCATCGCTGGGACGGTCGTGCGTGGCGGCCGCTCCCGCTTCCCGCCGAACACGCCGCCACCACCGTCACCGCCCTCGGCGCCCTGCCCGATGGCGAACTCCTCGCCATCGCCGGCCCCAACGGGGCGTTTCGCATCTCCGCCGACGGGCGCGCGATGACGCCCTTCACCGGCCCCGGCGGCAGGGCCCTCGCCGAAGCCCAGGCGCACCTGCTGCTCGCGCTGCCCGA
>JAPLTR010000592.1 GCA_026398065.1 Verrucomicrobiota bacterium
GATCGGCGAGGCGGGTGGTGGGCGTGGTGAGCGTGGAGTCGGCGACCTCAGGATGGTTGAAGATATTGAGGCCGAGGCCGACCACGGCGGTGTCGTCGGTGAAGCGCTCGACGAGGAGGCCGGCGAGCTTGCGGGGGCCGACCATGAGGTCGTTGGGCCAGCGCAACCGGAGATGGGATACGCCCAGTTCTGCCAGGGCGGTGAGCACGGCGTGGCCGGCGGCGAGGGGCAAGATGGTCCACTGGCTCCGGGGGCCGGGGCAGGGGAGGACAGCCGAGAGCCAGAGCCCGCCGGCATCGGACACCCAGTGGCGGCCGGTGCGACCGCGGCCGGCGGTCTGGGTGTTGGCGCGGATCGCGCGCCAGGCCGGGAGACGGCCGGCGAGGGGATTGGTGGACGGGACCTCGTCGAGGACGTCAAGGATCCAGCCGGGATAGACCGTCGTGGCGGTGGAAGTGAGGGCGCTGGGCATGGCGGGTGGTGGCGTTTACTCAGGATGGCCGGCCGGAGTGGCGGAGCGGAGGCGGCGGCGGATGCCGAGGAGGATGACGAAGAGGCCGCCGAGGGCGGTGATCTGGCCGGCGAGCGTCAGCCAGGCGCGGGGCCGGCTCTCAAGGCCCGGCGCCACCAGCCGGGCGACCGCGACGCCGACGAAGGCGAGGACGGTGCCGGCGATCCAGTGGCGGGCGGAAGCCTTGAGGGCTGTGGTCATTTGGCAATCAGCGGAATGATGGTGATATAGATGCCCGTGAGGATGGCGGTCGTGATGACACCGCAGATGTTGGCCCCGAGGGCCTCGGGCAGAATGAGCGAGTCCGGGCAAACGTTGGAGACTTCCTTCTGGGCCACCTTGGCGGTGCTGGGCACGCAACTGACGCCGGCGATGCCGATGACGGGGTTGATCTTCCGGCCGCTGAAGAAGTAGGCCGCGTAGCCCCCGAGGAGGCCGCCGACACCGGAGAGGAGGAGGGCGATGACGCCGAGGATCAGGAGGATGAGGACCTTGGGGTCGAGGATGGTGGAGGCCTCGCACAGCACGCCGAGGAGGAGGCCGAGAAACATCGTGGCGCCGTAGAGGATCGGGCCGTCGATGATGGCGATGAAGTACTTGAGGCCGGACTCGCGGACCGCGACGCCGACGAACAGCGAGAGGAAGAGCGGGGCGGCCGAAGGGAAGAGCAGGCAGAGGACGGCGCAGCCGACGACGGAGAACGCGAGCTTCTCGTCGGAAGTGACCTTCACCATGGGACGCGCGGGCATTTTCAGGCCGCGCAACTTGGCGGGCACGAGCAGGCGGATGAGATACGGATAGCCTCCGTAGGTGAGGCCGAGGTAGAGATAGGCGACGACAGTGATCGGGACGAAGAGGTGCTTGGCCAGGGTGAGCGACGTGAAGAGCACCATGGGGCCGTCGGCTCCGCCGACCATGGCGATGGAGGCGGCCTCGCCGGGATTGAGGCCGAGGGCGATCGCGATCGGGAAGGTGACGACGGTCCCGAGTTCCGCGGCGAGCGCGAGGAACATGCTGAGGAAGGGCCGGGCGATCACGAAGCCGACATCGAGCAACACACCGATGCCCATGAACACGAAGCAGGCAATCAGGCCGTTGCTGAAGCAGAAGGTGTAGATCGGCTGGAGAAAATCGACCTGGTTGAGGTACATCAGGTTGTCGGTCTTCTCGACGAGCGGCGACATGAACAGCGTGCCCGGCATGTGGCCGGCAGCGGCCTGGGTCGTGAGCTGTTGGGCGACGGCCGGATCCGCATTGGGTGCGGAACCGTTGACGATCATGCCGGCGGTCGTGGGATCGAGGAAGAGCACGCCGGCGTTGACGGCGATCATGCCGAGTCCCATCGGGATCATCAGGAGGGGTTCGAGCACGCCCTTCTTTCCATAGTAGAGCAGCACGGCCCCGAGGATGATCAGCCCGATGCGGCCGAAGAGGATCGTCGGCGGCGACGAGATCAGGGTGGTGATGCCCTGGAAGAGATCGAGGACGTTGAAGGATTGAAAGGAGTTCATGATGGCCGGTGGGAAGGCGCTCAGCGCGAGAAGCGGCGAACGGTGAGGAAGAGAACCCGGATCAGGACGGCGACCGCCATGGAGATGACCGCGGCGATGCCGTAGACGGTGAGAGCGAGAAGGATGGCGTTTTTCACAGGAGGCGGGGACGGCGGTGAACGGGAGGACCGTTCACCGCGGTGGAGGGAGGGGGGGCGGTCAGGAGAGGCGGATGAGGACAGAGCCCTCCTCGACGCCATCGCCGGGCTGGGCGAGGATCTCGGCGATCTTGCCGGCCTTGGCGGAGAAGATGTAGGTGTTCATCTTCATCGCCTCGATGGTGGCGACCTGGGTGCCTTCCTCGACGGCCTGGCCGAGCTTTACGTCGATGGAGACGAGTTTACCGGAGAGCG
>JAPLTR010000733.1 GCA_026398065.1 Verrucomicrobiota bacterium
GCTCCAGAATACCTTCGCGCCATTGGCCTCGCGCTTGGTGAAATAGGTGCTGTCGCGGTAGTAGAGATGCTCGGTCGCGTCGTAGAGGTAGTCCGACGTGCGCCACCAGTTGGCGACGGCGAAGTCGAGGTAGCGTTTCTCGCCGGTCGCGGCGGCGAGGCGGGCCCACGCGGGCGGGGCCATGAAGAGCGCGTCGCACCATGACCAGAGGTCGCCGATGCCCTTCTGCTTGAAGTCGAGCGTGGCGAACTCGCGCGGGCTCGCGAGGATGGCGTCGAAGCGCTCGCGCAGTGGAGCGATCATCTTCGGGTCCTTGGAGCGCTGCCAGAGCTCGACGTAGGTCTGGCCCACGATGTGGTCGTCGGCGTGATACTTGCGCGGGCCGAGCTGCCACTGGTTGGCCTCGCCCATGCGGACCATCGCCTCGCGGAAGCGCGGACTGGAGGAAATCTGATCGAGGGCCATCATGCCCGCGTACATCGCGCCCTCGGTCCAGTCGGTGGGCTTATGCTTGCTGGGGTTTGCGGAAAAAATTCCGCACGGCGTACGACGCGAAAAAATGCGCGTCACCGGGCCGCGCGACCCTTGGCGCGGTCGGAAATTTGGTTTTCACTTCGTCACCATGTTGCTTTCCCGACCCTTGGCTTTGCTCGTCGCGTGCATCTGGACGGCCCGCGGTTTCGCGGCCGCTCCGCCGGCGCCTTACGGCCCTTTGCCCTCTGAGCGGCAGCTCCGGTGGCACGCGCTCGAGGCCTACGCGTTTGTGCATTTTACCGTGAATACCTTCACCGACCGCGAGTGGGGTCTGGGCGACGAATCGCCGGCGGTGTTCAACCCCACGGCGTTCGACGCCGACCAGATTGCGCGCACGGCGAAAGAAGGCGGCCTGCGCGGGCTGATTATCACGGCTAAACACCATGACGGCTTCTGCCTGTGGCCGTCGAAGTTCACCGAGCACTCTGTGAAAAACTCGCCGTACAAGAACGGCCGCGGCGACATCGTGCGCGAGATGGCCGAGGCCTGCCAGCGCGCGGGCCTGGCGTTTGGCGTGTATCTTTCGCCGTGGGACCGCAATCACCGCGACTACGGTCGCCCCGAATATCTCACCTATTACCGCAACCAGCTCCGCGAGCTGATGACGAACTACGGCCCGCTCTTCACCGTGTGGTTCGACGGCGCGAACGGCGGCGACGGCTACTACGGCGGTGCGAACGAGAAACGCAGCATCGACAACCGCAGCTACTACGACTGGCCCAACACCTGGGCCATCGTGCGCGAACTGCAGCCCATGGCCGCGATGTTCAGCGATGCGGGCCCGGATTTCCGCTGGGTGGGCAACGAGAACGGCATCGCCGGCGAGACCTGCTGGGCGACCCTGGACATGACCAAGCCCATGCGGTACCCCGGCGGCGGCTCGACGGGCCTCAACGCCGGCGAGCGCCCCGGCACCCAGTGGCTCCCCGCGGAGTGCGACGTGTCGATCCGGCCCGGCTGGTTTTATCACGCAGCCGAGGACGCCGCGGTGAAGACGCCCGCGCAGTTGCTCGACATCTACTACAAATCCGTCGGCCGCGGCGCGGACCTCAACCTCAACCTCCCGCCCGACCGGCGCGGCATCATTCATGACAACGACGTGAAATCGCTGCGCGAATTCCGCCGCCTGATCGACCTGACCTTCGCGGAAAATCTCGCCCTCGATGCGACGCTCACGGCGAGCAACACCCGTGGCGCCGACGCGACCTTTGCCGCGGGTCGCGTGCTCGACGGGAAGCGTGACACGTATTGGTCAACCGATGACGCGGTGACGACGCCGGAACTCGTGGTCGAACTCGCCAAGCCCACGACCTTCAACGTCGTCGACCTGCGCGAGTACCTGCCGCTCGGCCAGCGCATCGAGGCCTTTGCGGTCGATGCGTGGCGCGACGGCAAGTGGGTGGAGTTCGCTTCGGGCACGAGCATCGGCAACCGCCGGCTCATCCGGGGGGCCAGCGTCACGACGCACAAGGTGCGGCTGCGTATCACGCAGGCGCCGGTCGCCCCGGCGCTCGCGGAGTTTGGCCTGTACCGGGAGCCGCAGATGCTCGATGCGCCGACCATCGTGCGTAACCGCCAGGGCGCGGTCTCGCTGCAGGCGAGCACGGCGGCGGTGATCGTACGCTATACGAACGATGGATCGGAGCCGACCGCGGCCTCGCCGCAATACACCGCGCCGATTCCGCTGCCGAAGGGCGGCACGATCCGCGCGCGGACGTTTTCCGGCGACGGCCGGGACGCGGGCGATGTGGCGACGCGGAGCTTCAGCGTTGCCAAGTCCCGCTGGAAACTTGTCGCCCCCGACGCCGCGGCCGCGCGGGGCAAGGAGACGCCCCGCCAGATGATCGACGACGCCCCGGCCACGGCCTGGCGTGCCGCGAAGGCCGAGCCGATGGAGGTGATCGTCGATCTCGGCGAGTCGCTGACGATCAGGGCCTTCAGCTACCTGCCCCCGGCCGGTGGCGAACCCAAGGGCGTGGTGGACCGCTATGAGTTTGCGACGAGCACCGACGGCAAGGCCTGGACCCCGGCGGCGAGCGGGGAGTTTGCCAACATCCGGGCCAATCCCATCGAGCAGTCCGTGCCGCTGGCGGCCCCGGCCCTCGGCCGCTATGTGCGGATCACCAGCCAGCGCGGGGCGCGTGGACAATCCTGTTCCTGTAGTCAAGACCGGTTCGCCCCCGAGGAATGTGGAGCGCCGGTTGACTCGCACATAGCAGCCTTCGGCTGCGATGTGGCACGGGTCCTTGCGACCTCGCTTGTTGTGGC
>JAPLTR010000446.1 GCA_026398065.1 Verrucomicrobiota bacterium
TTCGTCACGCTCGCCTGCCTTGCATGCGCCCTTGTGACGCATGCCCGCGACGCGCCAGCCCCGTCGTCAACCGCCGCAGCGGACAAACCGCGCGGCCTTTGGTTCTGGTCCAAACCGTCGAGTGCCGACGGCAGCGTCGCCATCCTCGGCCGGCCCGAGCGCGAGGCCGAGGCGCTCGCGACCTTCGAACGCTGGCACGTCCGCCGTCTTTACGGCAGCTACGCGGCGCTCATCACGGAGGCACCCGCCGTCGTCGCCGCGTGGAACGCCAGGCTCCACGCCGCCGGCATCCGCACCGAGGCACTCTTCTCCGACGGCAGTTTTCTCGCGCCCGCGAACCGCGAAAAATTCCTCACCGCCACCGCCGACCGCATCCTCGCCTTCAATGCCGCCTGCCGCACCGGCGCCGAGCGCTTCGATGGTGTCGCCCTCGATCTCGAGCCCCATGCTCAACCCGGGTGGAAATCGGCCACGCCCGCCGCCAAACGCGCGCTCCTGGAAGACTATCTCTCCGCCTGCACGGCGCTCCGCGCCCGGCTCGACGCCCGTGGCAGCCGTGACCTCGCGATCTCCGCCGCTCTCGCCTACTGGCTCGATCGCCTCCCGCCTGAGGGCTCCATCGCCTGGGCGTCGCCCGCGGACCGCGACGACTGGTTCGCGCGCCTCGGTCGCCCCGTCGCGAGCATCAGCCTGATGGCCTACGAGCGCCCGCGCCCCGCCGCGATCATCGACGCCGCCGCCTGGGAGCAGAAGAATTTTCCCGGCCGCACCATCATCGCCCTGCGCGCCCGCCTCGGCGTCGAGTGGAGCGCTCTCTCCGATCTGACTCGCATCCTGCCTGAGGTCGAGGCCGCCCAGACCACCGGCATCGATCTGGAGAACTACGAGCTTCTCCGTCTCGCCGAACGCGCCGCCCCAAAGTAGCGGACGTCGGGGAACCTCTGCCCACCGTACCTGACCATACGGTCAGGCATCGCGTCTCGCGCCTGACAGAATTCAGCCGTTCCCTGGAAATCCGCCCACGCCGATAGGTTTAGGCGACAGTCCGGGTGCGGTTGCCTCCGTTGGTCCCGTTAGTGCATCCGCTGTCTCCTTCATCCGGTCGGCTGCGTCGGCGCACAAAAGAGGGAAAACGGCGAGACGCCGATCCCTGAATCACTCCAGCCATGAACCGCTCCGTCCTCGCCCTCTCCAGCCCTCTCCCACGCATCGCCATGATCTCGACGCATGGCTACGTTGCCGCCGAGCCCCCCCTCGGTGCGGCTGACACCGGGGGACAGGTCGTCTACGTGATCGAACTTTCCAAGAAACTCGCTCAGCTCGGTTACGAAGTGGATATCTGGACGCGCCGCTTCGACAACCAGCCGGAGCTCGAGTCTGTGAACGAACGGGTGCGCATCATCGGGATTCCCTGCGGCGGAGACGATTTCATCCCCAAGGAGTACCTCGTCGACCATCTTCCGGAGTGGAATGCCAACGCCCTCCGCTTCATCGGCGAACACGACCTCCGCTACAATTTCATCAACAGCCATTATTGGGATGCCGGGGTCGCCGGCCAGTATCTCGCGAGCGAACTCAAGGTGCCGCACGTCCATACGCCCCACTCGCTCGGCCTCTGGAAGCAGCGCCAGATGCAGCGCGACTACCCCGGCGACGAGGCCAGGTTCGAGGCGCAGTACAATTTCGCGCGTCGTATCGCCGCCGAACGCGAGATCTACCGCGACTGCCAGCTCGTGATCGCCACCACCCCACCGCAGCTCGATTTCATTGTGCAGGACTACGGCGCTCCCGCGGAAAAAGTCCGCATGATCCCTCCCGGCTACGATGACAACCGCTTCTATGCCGTCAGCGACGCGAGCCGTGAGACCATCCGTCAGCGCCTCGGCTTCGAGGGTCGGGTCGTCCTGGCTGTCGGCCGGCTCGCCCGCAACAAAGGCTACGATCTCCTGATCGAAGCATTCAGCCTCGTCGTCAAACGCGAACCCCTGGCCGTGCTCCATCTCGCCGTGGGCGGAAAGGACATGAACACGGCGGAACTCAAGCTGCTCGCCGAGCTGCATGAGCTGGCCGAAGCGTCCGGCTGCGCGAACCAGATCCACTTCGGTTCGTTCATCGCCGATGCCGACCTCCCTGACTATTATCGCGCCGCGGACATGTTCGTTCTCTGCAGCCGTTACGAGCCGTTCGGGATGACCGCGATCGAGGCGATGGCCTCAGGGACACCGACGGTCGTCACCGTCCACGGCGGTCTCTATCGCGCGCTCTCCTTCGGCCGTCATGCGCTGTTCGCCGATCCGTTCGACCGTGAGGATCTGGGAATCACGATCGCAAAGATCTTCCGCCACCCCCGTCTCCGCGCCCGTCTCTCGCGCATGGGTGCGCACAAGGCCCGCAGCCTCTTTACCTGGACCGGCATCGCCCAGCAGCTCGTCGCCTCCGTCGAGCACCGCCCGGTCGAGCTCGTCACCCTCGAGGACAAGGAGTGGGACGAGCCGTGGCACGACGGCGATTGAACCGCGCCCATTCTTCATCATGCCACCCGAACCCCAGGCCAGGCCCGCGCCGCTGCGCCTCTTCTCCACCGACCTCGACGGCACGCTCATCGGCAATCCCGAATCGACCCAGCGTTTCAGGCAGACTTGGGAGTCGCTGAAACCCGCACTCCGGCCGCTGCTCGTCTACAACACCGGCCGCACGGTGCGCGACGTCCAGGAGTCGTTTATCACCACGCGCCGCCTGCCCGACCCCGACTATATCATCGGCGGCGTTGGCACGCAGCTGCGCGACTGGCGGGCGCGCCGCGACGTCGCAGAGTTCGGCGCGGAGTTCGGCGAGGGCTGGGACCTCGCCAAGGTCGAGGAAATCGTCGGTGCCACGCCTGGCATCGAGCGCCAGCCGCCGCAGTTCCTGCATCCGTACAAGTCGAGCTGGTACTGGCACCGCGTCGACCGCGAGAAGGTCGCCGCGCTCCGCCAGCGCCTTGCCGACGCCGGCCTGCAGGTCAACGTCGTGTACTCCAGCCTGCGTGACCTTGACGTCCTCCCGGCCCGTGCGAGCAAGGGCCACGCTCTCGCCTGGCTCTGCGAGCATCTCAAGGTCCCGTTCAACCAGGTGCTCGTGGCCGGTGACACCGGCAACGACAGCAGCATGTTTCTCCTTCCCGACGTGAAGGGCATCGTGGTCGAAAACGCGCAGCCCGAGCTCTTCGAGGCCGTCGTCAAAATCCCGGTGTTCGTGACGCGCAAGGTCCATGCCGACGGGGTGCTCGAAGGTCTGCAGCACTTCGGCGTGATCCCCGAGATCCCTCCGTCTCAGTCAGTGCCGACCGGCCAGCGCCCGCGCGCCGCGTGGCAGGGCATGCTGTTCGGCCCTGAGTCGTTGCGCTCGCTCCGGGCCGAGGACCGCGACCTCATCGCGAACGGCTACACCCAGGCCCTGATCGCGCTGCGGAAGAACATCACGCCCGTCGGCTTCTCCGCCTGCTCCCTGGACGACAACACCGTCACCGGGACCGACGCCAACTACCGCAGCGTCTGGGCCCGCGACGGTTGTTTCACGATTGTCCAGACGATCGAGATGACCGAGCCCGACATCCGCGACTGCCAGCGCGCCACCCTCCGCACCCTCCTCGACGCCGTTACCGTCACCGGTCAGGTGCCGGCCAATGTCCGCATCGCCGATGGCGAACCCGAATACGCCGGCGTCGGCGGCATCTGCTCCATCGACAGCGGTCTCTGGCTCATTGTCGCCGTGTATCACTACGTCACGCACACGGGCGACATGAGCCTGCTCAGGGAATACTCCGCCCGGCTGCAGAAGATCATGGACTGGCTCAGCGCCCACGACAGCAACAACGACGGCCTCCTCGAAATCCCCGAGGCCGGCGACTGGACCGATCTCTTCGGTCGCAGCTATCACGTCCTCTACGACGAAGTGCTGTGGTATCGCGCCAACGTCTGCTTTGGCCGGCTGCTCGAGTACCAACAGGACTTCGAGCGCGCCGCCGACTACCTGCGCTGGTCGCAGCACATCGCCGGGAAAATCAACGCCTCGTTCTGGCCCACCACCCTCGTCGAGCCGGGGGCGCCCGTCCACACCTCGTTTGCCAACCGCCAGTCCTCGCTGGGCGATGCGCAGTACCTTTTGGCGGAGATCACCCCCTTCGGGTTCAACTGGCGCTGCGATGTGCTCGGCAACGTGCTCGCGTTTCTCACCAACGTCATCGACGTGGACCGAGCGCGCACCGCCTTCCGGTTCATGTGGGGTGCCGGGGTCAGCTCGCCGTGGCCCGTCGCCAATCTCTACCCTGCCGTGCAGTCCGGCGATCCGGACTGGCGCCCCTACTACACCGTCAATCTCCTCAACCTTCCTCACCACTACCACAACGGCGGCATCTGGCCGTTCGTGGGCGGCATGTGGGTGCGTTTCATCCACCGCCTCGGTCTCAGCGACATCGCGCGCAATGAGCTCGTGAAGCTCGCGCAGCTCAACCGCCTCGGAAAAACCCATGAGTGGGAATTCAACGAGTGGGCGCATGGCATCACCGGTCGTCCGATGGGCAAGGCCTATCAGGCCTGGTCCGCCGCCGCCTACCTCCGCGCCTGTCAGGAACTCCATCTCGCGCCCGGCGCTTCGCGCGACGAGTGACCGAGTCTGAGTCGCGGCGAGCGCCAGCGAGCCGACCGCCACGCACTCCGGCCCCCTCCGAGTGGCGCCGACCGATTTCTCCCGTTGCCCGCCTTCGACTCGCCACCCAACGTCGTGGCCCGCACCGATGAAAACCGCCTGCCCCGTCACCATCGCCTGTTTTGGCGAAATCCTTTGGGACTGTCTCCCGCGCGGCCTGTTTCTTGGCGGCGCGCCCATCAACGTCGCTTATCACCTCTCGCGCCTCGGTGTCCACGCGCTGCCCGTGACCGCCGTCGGGCGGGATTTTCTCGGCGATGAAGTCCTCCGTCGCCTGGCTACTTGGAAAATGGACGCCCGCTTCGTCACCCGTCTCCCGCGCCGCCCCACCGGCACGGTGACCGCGACCCTGGATCGCGCCGGCGCCGCCACGTATCAGATTTCCCGTGATGTCGCCTGGGATCGCATCACCGTTTCCCCGGCGCTGACCCGCCTCGCTCCACCGCCCGCCGCGATCCTCCACGGCACGCTCGCCCTTCGCGAGACCGCCAACCGTCAGGCCCTCACCCATCTCCTCGCCGTCTGGCCCCAGGCGCTGCGCGCCGTCGATCTCAATCTCCGCGCGCCCTTTGACACCCGCACCGCCGTGGCATTCGCGCTGCGCGAGGCGCAGCTCGTGAAGCTCAACGACGACGAACTCTTCCAGCTCACGGCCCGTCCACGCCGGGGGGCGCGCGCGCTTGAGCTTGCCGCTCGCGCCTTCGCCGAGCGCCATGGGCTCTCCAGGGTCTGCGTCACCGCCGGTGCGCAGGGCGCCGCCCTGCTGTGGGAGGGAAGCTGGCTCTGGGAAGCCACGCGACCGACCGTCGTGCGCGACACTGTCGGCGCCGGCGATGCGTTTTTCGGCGCCCTGCTCGCCGCGCTTCTTGTGCGCCACGTAACGCCCGCCGGCGCGCTCGCCAGCGCTTGCCGCCATGGAGAGTTCGTGGCCGCCCGCGACGGCGCCACCCCGCCGTATGTGTGCGACCATCACGGACGCGCCCGCGATATCTGACCTCGGGAAACGTCGAAGCCTCGGACGCCCGCGAGTCGCCTCGGCTGACATTCAACGTCCACCAAATTAGCCTTTGTCGCCCCCGAGGCGCGTTCCAAGCTAACGTTTGGGCGTTCCGGTCCACCACTGCACCGCTCGCTTTCCGCCGTCCGTCCTCCCAATCCGTCCGCCTGTCACCACCGTCGTCCATGCGTTTCCTCCGTTTTTGCCTGCCCGCTTTTCTCGCCGCATCCTCGGCTGTCGCCCAGATCGGCGATCGCCTCGACAAGCCGGGTGACAAACAGGAGTCGCTCGTGCCGAAGGACCGCATTCCGCCCGCGCCCGCGCTCTCGCCCGCCGACGCACTGAAGACCTTCAAGGTCGCCCCCGGTTTCCGGATCGAGCTCGTCGCGAGTGAGCCGCTCGTCGGCGATCCCGTGGCCATGACCTTCGGACCTGACGGTCGGCTCTGGGTCGTGGAAATGCGCGGATATATGCACGACGTCGACGGCCATGGCGAAGACCTCAAGGTCGGCCGTGTGGTTGTCCTCACCGACACCGATGGCGACGGCCGGATGGACAAGAGCGAGGTGTTCGCCGACGGCCTCGTGATGCCGCGCGCGATCATGCTGGTGAACGGCGGCGTCCTTGTCGGCGCGCCGCCCGAGCTGTTGTTTTTCCGCGACACCGATGGCGACGGCAAAGCCGACCAGCGCACCGTCGTCGCCACCGACTTCGGCCTCGCCGTCGTCCCCGAGCGCCCCGAGGTCGCCAATCCCGAGCGCGCGCCCAACGGCCTCCTCTGGGGCCGCGACAACTTCATCTATGGCGCCGCCTACGAGAGCCGTTACCGTCTGCTTCCCAACGGAGAGTTCGAGCGCAGCCCGACGTTCTTCCGCGGACAATATGGCCTGAGTCAGGACGACCGCGGCCACCTTTTTCACAACTCCAACAGCGACCAACTCCGCGGCGACGTCGCGCCCGCCAACTACCTCTCGCGCAATCCCGCCTTCCTCAGCGCCAAGGGGGCCAACGTCAAGGTCGCCGACAACCAGGCCGTGTGGCCGATTCGCGTCAACCCCGGCGTCAACCGCGGCTATCAGACCACCATCATCAAGCCCGACGGCAAGCTCGGCGCCTTCACCGCCGCCTGTTCGCCGCTGATCTATCGCGGCGACGCCTTCGCTCCGGAATTCTACGGCAATGCCTTCGTCGCCGAGCCCGCCGCCAACCTCGTTAAGCGCAACCTCGTCACCGAGAAGAACGGCACGCTCACGTCCACCCAGGCCTATCCCGACACCGAATTTGTCGCCTCCACCGACGAACGCTTCCGTCCCGTGTGGCTCACCAACGGTCCCGACGGCGCACTCTACATCATCGATCTCTACCGCGGCATTCTGCAGCACCGCATCTCGCTCACCACCTATCTGCGCAATCAGATCAAGGAGCGTAACCTCGAGAATCCGATCGGCCTCGGCCGCATCTAC
>JAPLTR010000613.1 GCA_026398065.1 Verrucomicrobiota bacterium
TTCATCTATGCGCACCTCGGCTACTTCCAGCGCCAGCAGGCCGCCGGGATCAAGGCCGCGCCGGTGGGCGACGGCGCGCTGTCGCCGATCGGCTTTCATTTCCGGCTCACGGATCTGTGGCACACCGGACTCGCGCCGTTGGTCGTCGAACGCTACGCGGAAGCCAAAGACCGGCGCTACGAACCCTACCTCGCGCGCATCGCCGAGTATCTCGGAAAATCGCCGCGCCTGCCTGACGGCACCTTGCACCGGGCTCGCGGGCGGCTGATGGCGGACGATCCCTACATGGTCGTGCCCTACTTGGTGCGGCTGCACCGCCTGACCGGGGAGGCCCGCCACCTCGATGATGCGGTGCAGCAGCTCCTCGGCACGCACCGCCTGCTCTTCAATCCTGAGCGGGGCTGGTATCGCCACGCCTGGGACGTGAAGAACGCGGCTGGGCTCGGCGAATTCTGGGGCCGCGCCAACGGCTGGATGATGCTCACAGAGGTCGAGCTGCTCGCCGCGCTGCCGGTCTCCCATCCCGCGCGCTCCAAGGTTCTGGCGGTTTTTGTGGCGCATGCCGAGGGCCTCCGACGCGCCCAGGATCCGGCCGGAGGCTGGCATCAGTTGCTCGATCATCCCGAGTCGTGGATCGAGACTTCGTCGACGGGCATGTTCGTCTACGGCCTCACCCGGGGCGTGAATGAAGGCTGGCTCGACCGGACGTGGACTGACGTTGCCCGCAAAGGCTGGGCCGCGTTGCAACAGAAAGTAACGGCCGAAGGCGACATCCTGGATGTGTGCGGTTCCACGGACGTAGGGGATGTCAACTACTACCTCGCGCGCCCGCGGTTGCAGGGCGACCTGCACGGCTTCGGACCGTTTTTGCTGGCCGGCGGCGAAATCCTCCGCCTGCAACGCGCCCCGGCCGCGCGGCCCTGATTGGCTCGGCGAAGACCTCGCAGGCGAGAGGTACCCGGTTGGTCTTTCCGCCACGTGGAAGGGATCGCGGAGCGATTCGTGACCGCGCGAAACCGGGCGATTCGATTCAAAACAAATTCGGTTTTCAAAACTGACGGGCAGCCGGTCGAAGCGCCGTTCAGGCGAGGCTTGCGCCGGCCCTGCGGCCGAACGGGCGGCCTTGCCCAGTTCAGGGCCTACCGGCGGCCGGGGGTCGAACCCAGGGCGCTCAGGCGCGCCCGGAACGCCTCCACGATCTCGCCCAGCCACACGTTCGCGAACCGCTTGCGGGCGGCGAGGGCGTAGTAGCGCTCCACCAGGCCCGGCACGCGCAGCATGAACTTGATCTGCCGCGACTCCAGCTCGCGCTCGACCACGATCTTCGACACCAGCGCCATCCCCTCGCCCGACAGCGCGAGCAGGCGGAGCAGGGCCATGTCGTCGACTTCCGCGCGCACCTCCGGCTCGATCCCGGCGCGCGCCAGCAGCAGGTCGAAATCCATCCGCACGTGGCTCTGGTGGCTCGGCAGAAACAGCGGCTGCCCGCGCAGGAACAGGGGAAACTTCTGCCGCGTCCGCTTTTGCGGCCGGCCGGAGACCAGAAACACCGGGACCTCGCCGAGCAGGTGGTTGAAGACGTCGCGCTCCTGGTCGGCCCGGAGCGGAATGTTGGAAAGCACCAGGTCCAGCCGGTGCTCCCTCAGCTGCCGGGTCAGGTCGTCGAGCGGGCCCGCCACGACCACCAGGCGGGTGCCCGCATCCGCCAGCAGCGGCTGGATGAAGTCGAACTGGAGGTTCTTCGAGAGCGGGCCGACGGCGCCGAGGCGCAGCACGCGGGAGGTGTCCGGCCCCGTCTGGCGGAACCGCGCCAGCAGCTCGCGGCCGCTTTCGAAGATCGTCTCCGCGTGCTCCAGCGCGATCCGGCCCGCATCGGTCAGGTGGAGCGACCGGCCCCGCCGGTCGAAGAGCGGCTGCCCCAGCCACTCCTCCAGCTCGCCGAGCTGCTCGCTCAGGGTGGACTGCGAGATGTTCAGCGCCTCCGCGGCCCGGGTGACGCTGTGGTGCCGGGCGATCATCCAAAAATGGCGGAGATGGTGGAAGTTCAGCCACTCGGGCGCCGGCGCGGGTTTGCTCATCCGTTCGGTTTAACCGAACGATAGGATAGAAACAATCTGTTTTTAAGATCGGCCGGGCCTTGCTATGCTGGCGGAGACATGCGCTCGCCTCTGCTCCCCCGCCCTCCCTCCCGCTCCGCCGCCGCGGGCCTCCGCCCATGACCGCCGATTTTCTGGCGGCCCTCGCGGCCAACCTCCTCTCGCCGGCGGTGCTATTCTTCGCCCTCGGCATCGTGGCGGCCCTGCTGCGGAGCGACCTCCGCTTTCCGGACGCCCTCTACACCGCCCTGACCATCTACCTGCTGACGGCGATCGGCTTCAAGGGCGGGGTCGCGATCCACGAAGCCGGCTGGCGCACCGTGATCGGGCCCGCCCTGGCGGCGACGCTGCTGGGCGCGGCCGTGCCCCTGTGGGTCTACCCCCTGCTGCGTTTCGGGGGCCGGCTCCGGGCCGTGGACGCGGCGGCCGTCGCGGCCCACTACGGCTCCGTCAGCGCGGTGACGTTCATCGCGGCCACGAACTACCTCAAGGGCATCGGCGTGCCCTACGAGAGCTACGCGACGGCGTTTCTCGCCGTGATGGAGTCGCCGGCCATCATCGTCGGCGTCCTGCTCGGCAAGCTGTCGCTGGAGCGCGGGGAGGGTGTCTCCGGCCCGTCCGTCCGCCAGCTCCTGCACGAGGCGCTGGCCGGGCGCAGCGTGGTGCTGCTCGTGGGTGCGCTGCTGGTGGGCGCGCTGAGCGGGCGGGTGGGCATGGACAAGGTGGAGCCGTTTTTCGTGACGCCGTTCCAGGGCGTGCTCGCCCTCTTCCTCCTCGAAATGGGCACGGTGGCGGGCGCGCGCCTGGGGGATCTCAAGAAGGTCGGGCCGTTTCTCGCCGGGTTCGGGGTCGTGATGCCGCTGCTCCATGGGGCGCTCGGGGTGCTGCTCGGAAAGTTCGTCGGTCTCGGCGAGGGCGGTGCGACCCTCCTCGGGGTGCTCGCCGCCAGCGCGTCCTACATCGCCGCGCCCGCTGCGATCCGCCTGGCCCTGCCGGAGGCGAGCCCGGCGCTCTACCTCACCGCTTCGCTGGCGATCACGTTTCCCTTCAACCTCACGGTGGGCATCCCGGCCTACTACGGCTTCGCCCACTATCTGTTCCGCTGAGCTGGCAACGCCCCGCGCCCGACCCAACACCACAGCACACAATTTTAGCCATGCACCTCACCTCCGACCGCGACTCCACCGATCTTTCCGACCTGGCGCACGCCAGCGCCCGACTGGGGATCGTCGGCGGCGGGCAGCTCGCCCGCCTGACCGCCCTCGCGGCGCTGCCCCTCGGCTGCGAGGTCACCGTGCTGGAACGCACCGGCCGCAGTCCCGCCGCCCGACTGGCGCCCCGCTCGACCGTCGGCAACTGGGCGGACCCCGCGGTGCTGCAGCGCTTCGCGGCGAACACCGACGTCGTCACGCTGGAGAACGAATTTGTGCCCGCCGCGGTGTTGCGCCAGCTCGAACAGGCCGGCCACGCCGTCTATCCCTCCGCCGCCTGCCTGGAGCTCACGCAGGACAAGTTCATCCAGAAGCAGACCCTCGCGGCCCGCGGCCTGCCGGTGCCGGCGTTCCGCGCCGTCGCTTCGCCGGAGGACGTCGCGGCGGCGGCCGGAGCGTTTGGCTGGCCGCTCGTGCTCAAGACCCGGCGCAACGGCTACGACGGCCGCGGCAACTTCACCCTGCGCTCCGCCGCCGACATTCCCGCCGGCTGGCAACGGCTGCGCGGTGGCGACCACGAGCTGCTCGTCGAGTCGTTCTGCCGCTTCACCAAGGAACTCGCGGTAATCGTGACCCGGGGCCGGGACGGCGCGACGGTGGCCTACCCGGTCGTCGAGACCACGCAACGCGACCACATCTGTCACTTGGTGCACGCTCCGGCCGATCTTCCCGGCGAACTCGCCGTGCAGGCCTCCGCGCTGGCGGTGCAGGCCGTCACCGCAGTCGGCGGCGTCGGCAGTTTTGGGGTCGAGCTGTTCTACACGGCCCCGGGCACCCTCGCCATCAACGAGCTCGCCCCCCGCGTGCACAACTCCGGGCACTACACCATCGAGGCCTGCGAGTGCTCGCAGTTTGAAAACCACGTCCGCGCCGTGCTCGGCTGGCCCTTGGGCCGCACGCGGATGATCGCCCCGGCGGCGGCGATGGTCAATTTGCTCGGCCGCACGGAGTCCCCGGCCCGGCCCCGGGGACTGGCCCAAGCCCTCGCGCTCCCCGGGGTCCACGTACACCTCTACGCCAAGGCCACGGCCGCCCCGGGCCGGAAGCTCGGCCACGTCACCGCCCTCGGCGACACCCCGGCGGAGGCGCTCGCCCGCGCCGAAGCCGCCGCCGCCGCCATCGGCTTCGGAACTCCTCTATGAAGAACCAAACGACTCCGGTGATCGGCATAATCATGGGCAGCGACTCGGACTGGCCCACCATGGAAGCGGCGTTCGGCGTCTGCGGCGAATTCGGGGTGCCCTGCGAGGTGCAGGTGGTCTCGGCCCACCGCACGCCGGACGACATGGCGCGCTACGCCCGTTCAGCGCATCGGCGCGGCCTGCGGGTGATCGTCGCCGGCGCCGGCGGCGCCGCGCACCTGCCCGGGATGGTGGCCAGTCACACGCCGCTGCCCGTGATCGGCGTGCCGGTCGAGAGCAAGAGCCTGAAGGGCCTCGATTCGCTGCTCTCGATCGTGCAAATGCCCGGAGGCATTCCCGTGGCCACCGTGGCCATCGGCGGCGCCCGCAACGCCGGCCTCCTGGCCATCTCCATTCTGGCCGCCAACGATCCGGCGCTCCAGACCAAGGTGCTCCGGTTCAAACGCACCCTCGCCGCCGAGTCCCGCCGCCGTGGCCGCGAGCTGCGCGCCCGCCTCGCCTCCGCCAGCGCGGCACCCGTCGCAAAATAATTGGGTGGAGCGGATCGGTGTCCTCCCCGCGCCTTCGCGCGCCGAAGACACGCGGGGGCGCCTGCGTCTGATTCTGGGCACCGCAACACTCCGGCGAGGCGCGATCCTTCGCTTCGGTAATCTCCTAGGTCACCTGCGATCAACGTGATTGCGCGGGGCCACAGGGTCGGCTGGGCCGTGGTGGCGAAATAATCTCCGAGCGTATGACACAGCCTCACCGCTGGCATCGCTTCTGCTAACTGGATTTCGCCAATCACTCCAACCGCAACCGCCAACCATGGATCAAACTGAGGACATCACCGCCGCCCCGCCCACGCCCCAAGGGCGTGTGACCGCGGGCTGAGGTCGGTCCGCCACCGCACCCATCGCTGCCCCGCTTCGGGGCAACTTCCCAGCACCCTGATCGCGCGCCACGGGCCCGCGATGCCACCGAAGAGCCCGTCCGCTCTCCGTCCTGCGCCACTGCATGCCCTCACGCTGCCCGGCGCTCCTCCTCTCCTCCGCTTCTCCCTCCCCTATGTCCGCGCGCACCACTCCGCCGCCTCTCAACCGCCGCCGCTTCCTCGCCTCGCTCGCCGCGACCGGCGCGGCCTCCACGCTCTTCGCGTCGCGCCTCCGCGCCGAGGCCGCCGCGTCCTCGAAGATCCCCGACGACCCGCTGTTCACGTCGGCCACGCGCCTCGCCGCCCTCGTCCGCGCGAAAAAACTTTCCTCCACCGAGATCGTCACCGCCTGCATCAAGCGCATCGAGGCGGTCAACCCGAAGCTCAACGCCGTCGTCTTCCCGATCTTCGAGCGCGCGCTCGCCGAGGCGAAGTTTGCCGACGAGGCCACCGCCAAGAGCAAGTCCTTCGGCCCGCTCCACGGCGTGCCCTGCACGATGAAGGATTCGCACGACGTCGCCGGGGTCGTGTCCACCGGCGGCACGCTCGGCCGGAAAAATTTCATTCCGGCCCGTGACGCCACCTACGTCGCCCGCGTCCGTGCCGCCGGCGCCATCGTGATGGGCAAGACCAACACGCCCGAACTCACCCTCTCCGGCCAGACGACCAATCTCATCTACGGCAAGACGCACAACCCGTACAAGCTCGGCTACCAGCCCGGCGGCTCCACCGGCGGCGGCGCCTCGATCATCGCGGCGGGCGGCTCGCCCTTCGACATCGGCACCGATTTCGGCGGCTCGATCCGCGGCCCCTCGCACTTCTGCGGCATCGCCGGCATCAAGCCCACCACCGGCCGCGTCCCGCGCACCGGCCACATCGTGGGCTACGGCGGGTTCTTCGATTCCTTCCAGGTCATCGGTCCGATGGCGCGCTGGGTCGAGGACCTCGCGCTCATCATGCCGCTCATCTCCGGCCCCGACTACATCGACGCCGCCATCGCGCCCGCGCCGTGGCTTGAGCCGAAGGACGTCGACCTGAAAAAAATCCGCGTCGTCTACTATCTGAACAACGGTTCCGAAAAGCCGCTCACACCCGAGACCGAGGCCGCCGTGAAGGCCACCGTGAAACTGTTCTCCGACCTCGGTGTGACCGTGGTCGAGGACTGCCCCACCGCGCTCATCCGCGAGTCGCAGGAGACCCGCAACGCCCTTTCGAGCGCCGATGGCCGCGCGTGGACCAAGCGCATGCTCGCGAAATACGGCACCACGCAGGTCTCGCCCGTGATCAGCCTGGCCGATTCCCCTCAGTGCGATCTCTCCGAGTTCACGCGTCTCGCCGACCAGCTCGACGCCAACCGCTCGAAGTTCCTCCAGTGGATCAAGCCCTACGATCTGCTGATCTGCCCCGCCAACCGCACGCCCGCCGAGCCGTGGCCCGAGGATCTCAAGCCGCAAGTGCCCGACCCGAAGAACATCGGGTTCACCACCACTTACAACAACACCGGCTGGCCCGGTGCCGTCGTCCGCGCCGGTTTCTCGCCCGACGGCCTGCCCATCGGCGTGCAGCTCATCGCTCAACCGTGGCGTGAGGATGTTTCTCTCGCCGCCGCCGCCTTCGTCGAATCCGCCCCCGGCTTCGGCTACGTGAAACCCACCGCCGTCTGAGCCCCCGACCATGCGCACCTCTCCTCCCCGTTCCGCTTCCTCTCGCCGCGACTTCCTCGGTCAGCTCGGCGTCGGCTCCACCACGGCGTTCCTCGCCACGCTGCCCGCGCTCTCCTTCGCGGAGACGATGTCGCCGTCGGCCCCGAAGAAATCCTGGCTCACCTCCACCGACGCGTCCGACGACATCATCTGGATGTCCGCGACCAAGCTCGCGCAGCTCATCCGCGAGAAAAAAATCTCCGCCAAGGACGCCGTCGAGGCCTACATCGCCCGCATCACGGCGGTGAACCCGAAGCTCAACGCCGTGGTCCAGACCTGCTTCGACCGCGCCCGCGAGGAGGCCAAGGCCGCCGACGCCGCCCTCGCCTCCGGCCGCATCATCGGCCCGCTCCACGGCGTGCCATTCACCATCAAGGACTCGCTCGACACCGCCGGCGTCATCTCCACCGGCGGCACCGTCGGCCGCCAGTTCTATGTTCCGACCGAGGACGCCACCGTCGTCGCGCGCGTCCGCGCCGCGGGCGCGATCCTCCTCGGCAAGACCAACACGCCCGAGTTCACCCTCGCCGGCGGCGGCATCGCGGGCGTCAGCACGACCGCCAACATCATCTACGGCATCTCGAAGAATCCGTGGGACCAGAAGCGCTCCACCGCCGGCTCGTCGGGCGGCGCCGGCGCGATCGTGTCCGCCGGCGGCGCGGCCTTCGACATCGGCTCCGACTACGGCGGCTCGATCCGCATGCCCGCGCACAACAACGGCACCTGCGGCCTCAAGCCCACTTTCGGCCGCGTCCCGCGCACCGGCCACATCGTGGACTTCGGCGGCATCTTCGATTCGTGGCAGGAGACCGGCCCGCTCGCGCGTCGCGTCGAGGACCTGAACCTGATCACCGGAATCATCTGCGGCCCCGATTACAAGGACGCCGCGATGGTCCCGGTCCCGTGGCGCGATCCCTCGGCCGTCGAGGTGAAGGGCCTGCGCATCGGGTTCTACGCCGAGAACGGCGTCGCCGAGGTCACGCCCGAGACGGTCGCGATCGTGAAGCAGGCCGCCAAATATTTCGCCGACCTCGGCTGCCCGGTGAAGGAGGATTTCCCGAAGGCCATCATCATGGAGCTGGAGGAAATCCGGCAAAAACTCTCGCCGGCCTCCGGCCCGAGCCTCCTCCGCCTCGCCGAGAAATGGGGCACCAAGGCCGTTTCGCCCACCATTCTCACGCGCGCCAAGCAGGAGATGATCTCGACCGTCGAGCTCGTCGAGCTCTTGGAGAAGCAGGACGCCAACCGGAGCAAGCTCCTCGGGTGGATGAAGAATTACGACATCGTCCTCAACCCGGTCATGCCGAAGCCCGCCGGGCTGATCAACCTCGGCGACCAGCCCAACGCCCGCCGTCCCGGCAGCAGCTTCATGGGCGCGCACAACACCAGCGGCTATCCCGCCGCGGTAGTGCCCGGCGGCAAGTCGCCCGAGGGCCTGCCCATCGGCGTGCAGATCATCGGCCAGCCGTGGATGGAGGACAAGGTCCTCGCCGCCGCCGCCTTCCTTGAGAGCAAAACCGGCGGCTGGACCAAGCCTCCCGTCTGAGCGCCGCCGATTCGATGCGCCTCCGCTCCCCCGCCCTCCTCTGCTCGCTCGCTCTCCTCAGTGCTATCGTGGCTTCGGCCGCGGAGCGGAAGCCTCGCATCGCGGTGTTCTCCGGTCCCACGGCGACGATTCAAAACTCGCGCCCCCTCGTCACGAGCAACAAGGCCCGCGCCGCCGCCGGCCTTCCGCCCCTCACCGGCGCCGATGGCCGGCCGCTCACGGATGAGCTGTTCATGCAGCGGATCGCGGCCCCGGTGACCGTGTACGTCGAGCAGTTCACCGCGCATCCGCTCGAGGGCGAGGTGGCCGCGCTCTACGCCGCGCCCGACGGCTTCGTCGCTGCGGACGGCTCGTTCTCTCCCACGCGTCGTTCGCCCGCCGACAAGCCCGTTTACGCCGTCACGCTCCGGCCCGAGGACGGGCTCTATCCGCTGCCGTTCATGGGCCGCCAGGCCGCGGGCTCCGCGTGGGACGGCGTGGGCACGACGCGCGGCGCGCCGTTCGAGCAGTCCCGCCAGACCTTTTATCCCGACGGGTCACGCATCTTTGAAGAGATCGAACGCCTCGGCGGCCGCATCCACGAAAAGGCCGAGTTCACCTTCTTTCGTCCCGCTCCGTCCGGCGGTTTCACCAGCAAGGGCGAAAAACGCGGCGAGGATTTCTACGGTTACGGCCCCTACAACGCCTCGCCCTCCCGCCCCGCGCTCGCCCGCGCGACGAACATCGTCGCCGCTGCGGCCCGCGACACCGCCGCCGCCTTCGACGGTTTCATCTGGCTCGAAGGCAGTCCGAGCATCGAGGACACGATCTACTGGCTCGGCCTGGTGATCGACACGACCAAGCCTTTCATCGGCAACTCCGCCCAGCGCGCCCGCGGCCTCCTCAGCGCCGACGGCGACGCCAATATTGTCGATTCCGTCAACTACATCATCGGCCGTGTGTGGGACGACGGCTCCGGCCGCGACCGCGTCGGC